>CANRGA010000026.1 GCA_947630055.1 uncultured Bacilli bacterium | reverse complement strand
TTTTTTACAATTATAAATTATTGTAAAAAAATAGATATAATATACTATATCTATTTATAAAATTAAATTTCTAAAATTAATGGTGATTCTTTTGTACCTTTTCCACTTGCTATTTTTGCGCTTGAATTTAAGTAGAAGACAGGACGTACGCCGAACGAATAGTACAACTCGTGGGAACCATTCAGGGTGCCGTCATAATACACATACCGCGCCCAGACATACGGCACCTCCGTATTAAAGACACCACGTCGAGTGCTTAACCATTCATAATATGATGATGTGTTATATCCATCTTTTCGAAAATGTATCCAACTATTTAGAACGCTTGTACCATTTCCTGGATTTCCTCTTGTATTTGGATCATTTCCATCATAATATGCATATGCTACATCATGCATATACATTAAGCCTATTTTTGCTCTTACTGGGTCTGTTTTTTCATTCCATTTATAATTTGTTTCTTCTGTTATATTTCCTGCTGTTCCTATATAATGGGTCGTACTTGTTTGCCCAGTTTCTATATCATACATATTTTTTCCATTATATATTACTGAACTTGTTGTGTTTATTGTATCTCCATACATCCATTCGTGGTCCACTATTAAATTATACCATTCACTTGCAGCACCGCCACTATTACTATCTCCTGATTTTAAATAATCATATTCACTACTATCTACAAATATATCTGTCCATTCTTTGTTTAGTGTTGAACCACTTCCTGTTTGTGTTCCATTGCTTGTTCCGTTCATTCTTTTAAATAGTAAACTTGTATTCCATTCTGGACATTTGCCATCATCACAATAAGCTGAATGTGAACTATCAACATAATATTTATCGTTCCATGCAAATGTATTTGTTTCTCTTTCTTTTAAAAATGTTTCTTTTAATAAATATAATTGTTCATCTTCGGTTATTCCTATTATTCTATACATATACTTATCTATATTATCATCATTTGTTCCACAATTATCAGTAGTACCAAAACATATCCAATTATGGACTTCATCTGTTCCTTGATATCTATACATATCTCCTTGTATATCTAAACTTAAATTTTTATTTGAATCATTCTCTCTTAATATATTTATTGTTCCTTTATAATCAAAATAAACTGTACAATACACTGTCTTATTTGTTGTTAATGTTATTTTTCCATCTTCATATGTGACTGCTTCTTTTATTTCATCACCATTATTATCTATACATTTTGCTTCTTTAAATTTATAATTATCTCTTGGCCACGTATCACTATTATATTCTTGATAATTACTTCCATCACTTGATACCATTATAGCCATAGTTTTATCTTTATTTACTATTTCTTTTAACTTTACTTCTGGTAATGGTTTATTTTCTTTATTTACATTTTGATATATAAATAATCCTATTAAACTTACTACTACAATTACTATTAAACATTTTAAATATTTTCTTTTCATAATCTTATCCTCTCTTTATATGTCGTATCATTGTACTTTATTTTATAAGATTATTATATAATACCCCCCGAGAGTCAAGAATTTTTGTATAAAAAAATATTTAAAGTATTAAAAAAGTTTCACGCTTCTTGTGAAACTTTCTTAGTTTTTTTATTTACATAACTTGTTAATATACTTACCAGTATACCAATAAGTGCTGGTATTCTAAATAAAATAATTACCCTTGTTATAGCATTAGCTATATTACCATTTAAATAGAATCCATTTCTAAATAATACTATTAAAGTAGCTGTATATGGTGTTTTACCAGATATATAAGCAACAGCCATTGCTATAAGTCCTAAAAATATTGGTGATACAAGTAAAAGAACATAGAATAATATAGTAGATTTAATATTACTTTTATTAGCAACATATATAGTAGCTAAAAACTCTAATAAAAAGCTTATTCCTAAAATTATTTCATGCTTTACAAAATTTATTTCAAGTAGACATAATACAAATAATACAATTATGTCTAATACCAAGTACATTCCAAATATTAATGGAATATTAATATTATTTTTTACATTTCCCTCTTTATTCATAAATACCTTCCTATATCTTCATTAATTCATTTTCTTTTTCTTTTACTTTATCATCAACTATATCATTATATTTATTTATTAATTCTTGAACATCATCTAAATATAATTTTTCTTCATCTTCTGGTAACTCCGCTTTTTTAATTTTATCGTTATCTTCTTGTCTAATATTACGAAGAGCAATTTTAGCTTCTTCTCCTAAAGCTTTAGCTTGTTTAACATATTCTCTTCTTCTATCTTCAGTAAGTTCAGGAATAGTTAAAATTATCATTTCACCATTATTACTAGGAGCAATACCTAAATCTTTTTCATTAATGGCTTTCTCTATTTCTTTTAGAGCACTTCTATCAAATGGTTTTATAAATAATTGTCTCGCCTCTGGAACAGTAATATTAGCAATACTATTAAGTGGTGTTGGATTACCATAATATTCAACCATTATACCATTAAGCATTGATGGATTAGCTCTTCCTGCTCTAATACCTAAAAGTTTATTATCTAAACTTTCAATAGCTTTAAGCATTC
This sequence comes from uncultured Bacilli bacterium, assembly GCA_947630055.1. Classification (GTDB taxonomy): domain Bacteria; phylum Bacillota_I; class Bacilli_A; order RF39; family UBA660; genus SIG200. The sequence goes on along the minus strand of CANRGA010000026.1, from coordinate 11,316 downwards.
TAATCTCAGTATCTAAATCCATTATCTAACCTCCATACTATCATTATAATCTTCTTTACTTGATTTGACAAGAAAACTTATATATAACCTACCATATTCATTAATATATAAAGCATAATTATCAAGATTATTAACTGTTTCATCAACATTTATACCATTTTCTTCTATTTTCTTTTGATCAGAATTTAAATATTCTTTTATTTGACTTTTTATTGTATCTATACTAGTATTATATTTTTTTAATATTTCATCTTCTTTAATTATTTCCCCATTGCTAGTATCAAAAACGTAACTTTTAATATAGGAAAAAGATAACAAATCAAAGCAAGAATAATTATAATCACGGATTATTAAACTAACATACTTATCAAATTCATAATCTTCAAAAGTACGATAAGTTAATGCATAAATATTATCATTATTATAATTAATTATCTCATCACTAATTAAATTTTGATCACTTATATATTTAACGTTATTTTTATATCTTTCATTTTCATCTTTTAATGATTTTGTTAAACTCTCTTGTGTAGATAAATTAATAACAACATTCATATACTCAAGTTCAGCATCTTCACTAATAGTTTCATTATCAGTATAATATATATAATCTTTTTTCTTATCTATTTTATAATTTGTTATTTTTTCTTTTGGCGTTTCATCTTTTTCATTTAAAACATATTTAGTAAAGAAAAAACCACCAATTGCGAGAAATAAAACAATGAAAATAAATATAATAAAACCAAATTTACCTTTAAAATTTTCTTCCATATAATCACCCTATTTTAAATATTCTTCTAATGCTACTTTTAAACTTGATTTAATTTTAGTAATTTCATTTTCGTTATAATATTCACTTGGTGTTATTGGACCTTTCATTAACGTTACATCATCGAAATAAGCAATAATTGTTCCTTTCTTTACAATAACAATTGTTGGTGATTGAATATTTTTTTCATTTTCATCACTCACAGGAATATACATTTCTAAAGTATTAACTATTGTTTCATATGTACCATTTGATTCTTCACGATCTTTTTTAAAATCATAATAATATATTTTATCTAATTTTACTTCTTTGGCTACTTCATTTAAAATAGCAGCATATTGATTAGCCCATTTATTAGAAGGAAAAGCAAGAAAAACAACACCACTACGTCCTTTTAAAATATTTAAAACATCTGTTGCATCACTAAAAACATATAAATTATCTTTATCTACTAAATTATAAAGAGTACTAAATTGCGTAGCTTCTGGTTCTTCTTCCTTTTTAAAATCAATTTGACCAACTACTATAAATAAAGCAAATAAAATAATAAATAATAATATATATATAACCATTTGAATTTTATTTTTAAATAATTTTTTCTTATTATTTTTTTTCATTATATTTCTCCTACAATGATTATAACAAAAAAATAAACATTATTTAAGTAGTAAGATATTATTAGTGTTAAATTTTTGTATAATAAAAAACTTACCATCAAAGTAAGTTAATTATCACAATGTTCACAAACAACATTATTATTTTTATTTACAAGTAAATTACCACATTTAGGACAAACATCACCAGTTGGTTTATACCAAGTCGCATAATCACATTTAGGATATCCAGAACAACCATAGAATATTTTTCCTCTTTTAGTTCTTCTTGCGACAATATCTTTATGACATTTTGGACATTCAGCTATTTTTTCTGAAATACTCTCTTCTTTTTTTTCTTTTTTAATATATTTACACTTTGGATAGTTAGAGCATGCGACAAATTCACCAAATTTGCCTTTACGAATAACTAAATCTCCACCACATTCTGGACATATTTCTCCTGTTGATACCGGTGCTTTCTTTTCCATATTTTTAAGAGCATCATCCATAATAGGAGCAAATTTATCATAAAATTCATGTAATACTTTAATATTATCTTTTTTAGCCTCCGCAATATCATCCAAATCAGATTCCATGGAAGCAGTATATTTAACATTAATGATATCACTAAAATATTCTTGTAATTTATCAGTAGTTTCCATACCCATTTCTGTTGGTACGAATTTCTTTTCTTCTACTTTGACATAGTCATGATCTTTTAGAGTACTAATAATTGTCGCATAAGTAGAAGGACGACCAATACCTAAACTTTCTAATTCTTTAATTAAACTAGCCTCAGTATATCTTGATGCTGGTTTTGTAAAATGTTGATATTTATTAATTTTGTTTGCTACTACGACATTACTTTTATAATCTTTAAAATTAGGAAGTATTTTATCTTCACTATCTTCATATTCAGAATATACTTTTAAATATCCATCAAACGTTAAGACTGAACCAGTTGTTTTAAATAAATAATCATTATTTAAAAATGTTACCGTGGTCGCTTTAACTTTAGCATCAGCCATAATAGAAGCTAGAGCTCTCGTATAAATTAATTTATATAATTTATATTCATCAGTACTTAAATATGCTTTAATACTATCTGGTGTTCTTAAAATACTAGTAGGTCTAATACCTTCATGGGCATCTTGCATATTAGCATTCTTTTTACCAACTTTAGCATAACCAACATATTCATCGCCATAAGTTTTCTTAATATAAGCTTTAGTAGATGTTATAAATTCATCAGAAAGACGAACACTATCAGTACGCATATAAGTAATAAGCCCGGCCGTTTCATTTTGTAAATCGACACCTTCATATAATTTTTGCGCTATTTTCATCGTTTTAGAAGCGGCAAAGTTAAGTCTATTTGAGGCCATTTGTTGTAGTGTTGATGTTTTAAATACTTCTCTTGCTGCTTTCTTCTTATCTTTTTCTTCAATATCTTTAATCGTAAATGAATTAGATAACTTAGATAATATCTCATCTGCCTCTAATTCACTATTTATTTCAATATCTTTATTTTTATATTTAACTAATTCTGCTGTATAATCTTTAAAATCAGCTTCAATTGTCCAATATTCTTTTGGCACAAATGCGAGTATTTCTCTTTCTCTATCAACAATTAATTTTAGGGCAACTGATTGAACACGACCAGCACTTTTACCACCAGTTTTATATTGCATTAATTTAGATAAACGAAAACCAATAATTCGATCTAATATTCTTCTAGTTTCAGCCCCTTTAACTAAATCCATATCAATTTTAGCGTGTTCTTTGATACTTTTTAAAACTGTATCTTTTGTAATTTCTCTAAAAGTTACACGATCATATTTTTCTTCAGGAATACCTAATTCCTCTTTTAAATGCCAAGAAATAATTTCTCCTTCACGATCTGGGTCGGTTGCTAGATAAATATGATCAGCACTTTCTACTAATTTTTTTAATTCTTTAACATCTTTATTTTTACCTTTAATTACTACATAATTTGGTTTAAAGTCATTATCAAGATCAACACCCAAACCATATTTACCAGTGGTTGCTAAATCTCTAATATGACCTTTTGAGGATACTACTTTATAATCTCCCGCTAAATATTTTTCAATTGTCTTACTTTTAGCAGGTGATTCTACTATAACGACATTTTTCAAAATATCACTCCCATCATTTATACTTTATACAATGAATTTTATTTCTTGTCAATTAAAATAATTTAATTTACACTAAATTTTCCAGAAAAAAAGTAATAGATTTATCTATTACCTTACTTATTACTTTCTTTTAATATTTCTAAAGCTCTATGCATACGCATATCATATTTAACAATATCAAGTGATCCATAAGCAGAAATTAATTCTTCTACTTTTATACCATAGTTATCAGCCATTTCTTTAGCTTTAGCTTCAACTTCTTTTTCCGTAAAATCTATTTTTTCTTGTTCTGCTATTTCTTCAATAACATAACGATATTTAATTCTCTTAATCGCTTCTGGTTCTAATTGTTTATGTAAATCTTCATGAGTTGTACCAGTTATTTTAAAGTATTGTTCCATATCAATACCTTGACTTTTTAACTCTCTGGCATAACCATCCATCATACGATGAACTTCTTCATCAATAATTTCAGGATTAATTTCTACTTCAAGATTTTTAATTGAAGCCTCTAGTAAATCATCAATAAATTTATTTTCTAAGTCAGCATCTTTTCTATCTTTAATAGTTTTTTCTACTTCTTTATCAAATTCTTCTTTAGTTTTAACATCTTCTAAACCTAAATCTTTAAAGAAATCTTCATTAACTTCTGGTAAAACTTTAGCTTTAATTTCATGAATTTTTACTTTAAAAGTAACATCTTTGCCTTTTAAATCTTCGACATAATTATCTGGAAATTTTAATTTTAATTCTACTTCTTCATTTTCTTTCTTACCAATTAAACCTTCTTCAAAACCAGGAATAAAAGTATGAGAGCCAATTTCAAGCGGATAGTTTTCTCCTTTTCCACCATCTAGAGATTTACCATCAACAAATCCTTCAAAATCAATTACAACAGTATCTTTTTCTGCTACAACACCTTTTTCTTTAACAACTACTTCAGCAAGTTGCTCTCTTAAGTGTTCAATTTCATCGTTTATTTCTTCTTTAGATACTTTCGCTGCCTCTCTTTTAACACCTAAATTTTTATAACTTTTTAATTTAACATCTGGTTTAGTAATAATAGTAAACTTAAATATTACAGAACCATCAGAAATACCAGTTACATCAACAGCAGGTTCAATAATAGGTGTAAGTTTATGTTCATCAAGTATTTCTTTATAAGCAACATTAATTGCTTCATTAACAGCATCTGGATATAAACTTTCTAAACCAAATTTTTTAATAAAAACATCTTTTGGAGCAGTACCCTTTCTAAAACCATCAATTTTAACATCTTTGTTTTTCTTTTTAAAAGCATTGTCTAAACATTTAGACCATTTTTCACCTTCTAATTTAATTTCAATTTCATGGACATTTTTCATCTAATTTCCCTCTTTCAAATACTCCTATATTATATTATAAAACTTAAATTATAGCAATTAGAAATTTACCTTCTTTTATGTTCCATATCATATGGCCAATAATCAGTAAATGAATTATAATAATCCATTTCATTTTTATTTTGCAACTTTGTAAGTTTATTTTGATAATCTTCTTCTTTAATATTATAAATTTTATGATAAGTATTTAATATAGTTGTATATATAATATTAAAAGGTATTTCTTTATTACAATACTTAATAACATAATTACCCATATCATTTATAAAACTATTAAATAATAAATTATTACTAGGATATTTCTTTTTCATTTCTAAATAAAAATTATAATCTATTCTATAGATAGTTCTCATAAAAATTTTATAGATATAAATCTCACTACACCCTTTATTAAGTAAAATATTTATTTTATTATTAAATTCTTCTAAGGATGTAACATCAAAAAAGAAATCATAAATATTAAGTCTTTCTAAATCATTTTCTAAAGTAGTCATACGATGAGTCATTAAAGCATGAGTAAAGACTGATTTATTATCCCAAGTTGGATCACTTACATATATACCATCTATATTATATTTATCATCTTTTAATTTTAATAATACTCTAGCATGTACTTCTTCTTCTATTTCTTTTTCTTTATAACGCTCTAAAGTTAATAAAAAATCTTTAGCGTCTATCCCAAAATAAGAAAGAGATGCTACGAGTAAAATACTATAATCAGAACATACTGTATATTTACTATTAAATAAATATTTTAAATTACCTTGTTTATAAGCAGGATATTTAATAGGATAACTATTATACTCTTTAAAATTACATACTTTATCATATACTAAAAGAAAGATTTCTAAAGGTGATAAGTTATAATTATTTTTAGTAGTAGCAATTGTTTTTAAAAATTTAGATAAATCATAATAAAATTTAATAAATTCAGCATAAGTAAAAGTAAATTTTAAATAATGAATCATAACATAGGGATATCTATTAAATAAATTAAGAAGTTCTTTTATATTATTTAAAGATCTAATATTAATAAATAATTCTATTTTTTTATGATTTCTCTTTAATGTTTTTACTAACATACAAAGTTTATTTAAATATATTTCATCATTTTCAGTATTGTTACGAATAGAAAAAATAGTATGATTAGAATACTTAGACAAATTATTTAAAAATTCTAAAGTTATATCTTCACTATTTAAACTTTTCATTTATATTTCTTCTTTCGTGAAGGATATTATAGAATAAATATTTGAAAAATACAATAAAAAAATGGCTAATTAAGCCACCTTTAAAATTGTAATATTATAGCCACCATTAGGACTTTCAACTAGAACTGTATCACCAGACTTATGTCCCTTAATAGCAATACCTATTGGAGACTCTACTGATATTTTATTATTAAATGGATCTGCTTCAACTGATGAAACAATTTTATATTCTTCTTCATCACCATCATCATCTTTAATGGTAACAATTGAACCTATACCAATTTTACTTCCCTTTTTCTTATCTACAATTTTACTATGTTCTAATTTGTATTCTAATTCTTTTATTCTAGCTTCAATTTGGGCTTGATCATTACGGGCAGCATCATAATCAGCATTCTCTGATAAATCTCCCATAGCTCTAGCTTCTTTTAAAGCTGTAATAACTTCTTTTCTTTTAACATTTTTTAGTTCGTCTAACTCTGTCTCTAACTCCAAATAACCTTCAGCAGTTAGTTCGAATAAATCTTCTTTTTTCATTAAAAATTTCTCCTTTTTTCGTTGACTTACAAAATGATACTACTAATTTATCTATTTGTCAAATAATTTTAAGCGCATCATTGTGTATTTTTCTAATTCTATGTCTAAGGGTAAATAAACATGCATCATGGGGTGTCTAGCTACATCTATTCTACTTCCTTCTTCATCAATAATTTCTTTAATAGTATATGTATATTCTTCCATATTTGGACCAAAAAATTCGACTACATCGCCAACTTTAAAATAATTTCTCTGTTCAATTAAGACTAATTTATTCTTTTTATCATAATCTAAAACAATACCTACAAAATCTTGATTACTTACTTCCATCCTGTCTTGAAAATAACTTTCATTAACTCCTGGAAATTTTTGGTAAAATTGCGGTACAGTATCACGATTAGCTACTCGATCTAATATATTTTTATAATATAGCTTTTCTTTTTCCGTTAAAGTATGATTATTAAGGCCATCAATAATTTTACGATAACAATTAATGACGGTTGCCACATAATATACTGAACGCATTCTTCCTTCTATTTTAAAAGAATTTACGCCAATATTAATCATATCTTCAATATAATCTACCATATTTAAATCTTTACTCATTAAAGTAAAATCTGGTTTATCTGGACTCTTAAATACCCATCTACATATTTGCGCACAACCACCACGATTTGAATCTCTATTAGTAGTATAATTTGATAAAACACATTTACCACTTATGGATGTACACATTGCTCCATGAATAAAGCATTCTATGTTAGCATTAGTTTCCCTTTTTATTCTAATAATATCTTCTCTAGTAGCTTCTCTTCCTAAAACAAATCTTTCCACCCCTAAACTTTGCCAAAATTTAATGGCTTCATAATTTAAAATACTAGCTTGGGTTGATAAGATAACTGGTATTTTTTTACTTATGGCAAGAGTTACGGCTACAATATCACTCACGATAACAGAATCTACCCCACTATTTTTTAATTTATCTAAATATTCATCTAGACCAATTAAATCTTTATCATGAAAAACAATATTTACGGTTACATAAACTTTTTTCTTTAAATTATGAGCAAAATCACATGCCTCTTTTATTTCATCAACACTAAAATTCTTAGCATTAGCTCTTAGACTATAATCTTTACCCCCAATATAAACCGCATCTGCACCATATAAAAGAGCTATTTTTAATCTTTCTAAATCGCCAGCGGGAGAAAGTAACTCAGTCATTATTCTCTTCTCCTTTCAATTTAAAAATTGTTTCTTGATATAAAAATCCAGTATCAGTTTCTAATTTAGATGTACCTTCTAGTAAATCTTTGATATCTTGAACACTTAAAAATGCACTATTAATAAAATAATACTTAGTATTTAATTCTAATAACTCTAAGCCATTAAATAAAGGAGTATGATAAAAATAAGTTCCATATTCATTTTCCATTACTAAAAAGTCATGATTAGTATTAGTAATATTTAATTCATTTTGATAAGGAATGTTATGAAATTTAGCATAGTTATCTAAAAGATGCCTTCTAGAGTACATAGCCCCCACATATCCTAAAACAAAAAGCGTTAATTTATCTGGTAAAAATTTAATAATATCTTCAATTTCCTTTTTAGTAATATCAGTAGATACGATAACAGAATCTACATAATCTAAATAAATATTAATAGACTCTTTATTAGTATTAAAATGACTTAAATAAAGAATTTTTTCCATTTTTAAATCTTTAATTATTTGTAAAATACCTAAATCATCAAAAATAATACCTTTAATTTTATTTAGATTATTATTAATTAATTCTTTTAAATCATCTATTCCTTTATTATCAAGTATTCTATTTACTAAAATATAACTATTATCAGGTATTTTTGAAATTAAAAAAGTATTAGGATAACCTACACAAAACCCATCTAATGGATAAACATAAGTATTAATTCCTAATTCTTTTAAAGTTTTAATATCTTCTTCTCTATTTATTGTAATTAATATTTTATTTCTCATTTTTCCATGTACTAACTGAAAGTCCATCACCTATATCATAGAATTTAGTTTCAAATTCTGGATTTTCTTTTAAATAATCGATATAACTTTCAATTTTTTTAACTAAACCTTTTAAGTTTTTACTTTCAATGTTATCAGAATCTCCCACATAACCATGGAATTTTAAGTTATCAGAAATAATTGCGCCATCACTCTTTAAGAAATACTTATATTTTTCAAAGAATTTAGTATATTGACCTTTAGCAGCATCAATAAAAATTAAATCATATTTAACATCTTCTGATAAATTGACATCTAAAGCATCTTGAAAGACAACATTAATTTTCTTATCCATGCCACATTTTTTGACATTTTTTAAGCATTCCATGTATCTTTCTTCATCTCTTTCAATAGTTGTAACAAAGACATCTTCAGAAGCACCAGCCATTAAAATAGCAGAATATCCAATAGCTGATCCAATTTCTAAAATATTTTTTACATTATGTTCTTTAATGTATTTCATAATAAACGCAATTGATTTTTTCTCAATTATGGGAACATTTTTCTCACTTGCGTATTCTTCCATTTCCAAGATTGTTTGTTTCATATTACCACCTAACTATATTGCCGAATTAAATCTTGAAATTCAGCATAAGTATTAGCAAAATGTAATTTGCCATTCTTATCTGCGTAAAAATAAACATAACTAGTTGAACTTGGATTAAATACCGCTTTAATAGAATCTTCACTTGGGTTACAAATTGGGCCAACTGGAAGTCCTACAAAAGATGTATTCCTTGTATTATATGCATTTTTACTATTTAGGTCACTCGGAGATAAATCTTCAGATAGAGCCTTACGAGCTCCATAATAAGTTGTAACATCCATTCCTAGTGCCATATTAATATCAAGTCTTTTATAAATAACTTGACTAACTATTGGTCTATCTTCTTTAACCATAGTTTCATTTTCAATAATGCTTGCCATAGTAAGTATTTCATGAGTATTATACTTAGATGCTTTAATGGCAGCACTATAATTATCTAACACATTAGCACATTTATCAAGCATTTTTTCTAAAATACCCTTAATACTTTCATCTTTATAGAATTCATAAGTAGCAGGAAATAAGTAACCTTCTAAAGGATAATACAAATCACTATTTAAAATAGAATCATCTAAAAAGTCATATTTTTTAATTAATTCTTTTAAATATTCTTGATCATTCATTACTTTATATATTTCATCTTCACTATAACCCATTTTTTCGTTAATAAGTTTAACATAATCAGTAATTCTTTTACCTTCTACAAAAGTTATTGTTACTGTATTTTTAATTGTTTTACCACTATTTAACTTTTCAAATATTTCTTTGGTATCTAAATTACGATTTAATTCATAACTTCCAGCTTGAATAATTATATTACTATTTAACTTTAAATAAATTAAAGTAGCTATTTTGCTTTTTATAAGTTTAGATTTATATAAATCATTAACTATTTCTTTAGTACTACTACCTGATTCAATATTAAATTTTACCTTTTCAGATTTTTTACTAACACTAGTTAAGCCATAAAAATACATTCCAACCATTAATAAAATTACTACCAATATACATACTAAAATAATTATTATTCTTTTCGTTTTTCTTTTCATTATACCACTTCTATTCTTCTATTTTTTGAAGTAATTCATCTATTAACATTACTTCTTTATTATTTAATTTTTTTAAATTATCATCTATCTTTTTACCAGCATATATTTGTTTATTATATTCATCTTGATATATAAGATAAATATTTTCATCTTTTTCTATTTTAAAAAGCAATTTAAATTCTTTTTTTAATTCTTTACTATTTTGTAATATCATTTATTCACCCGTTTTAAATAACTTTCTAAAATTAAAGAGGCCGCAATACTATCAATTTTATTCTTAGTATTTTTAATATTTTCATTATTACTATGAATAATGTTTTCGGATAATTTAGTTGTAAGTCTTTCATCTTCCAAAATAACAGAAATATTATTTTCCTCAAGTAATTTCTTAAAATTAAGACTTCTTTCACTAGCAAATCCCATACTTCCATCCATATTTTTGGGAAGCCCTAAAACAACTTTACCAATATTATTATTTTTAATAATATCTTTTAACTCATCTATGACACTTTCATAATCCTCAAAAGCAAATTTAATAACTTTTAATGGACTTACTAAAGTATTAGTTTTATCACTTATACTTATGCCAAGAGAAGTTGTTCCTAAATCTAGACCTAAATATCGCATTATTTACCTTCATATGAATTAATAAGAGCTAGTAATACTTCTTCTCTTTTTAATGTTTTAATCTTTTCCCTTGCTCCTTCAAAATTAGAAATATATGTTGGATCTCCAGTTAAAAGATAACCAACTAATTGATTTTCCGCTTTATAACCTTTTTTTTCTAATGATTCAATAATTTCATTTATTGTAAGTAAAATCATTTCTTGCCTTAAAGCAGCTACATTAAATATACTAGTCTTATCCATAAATACTTTCCTACCTCGAAATAATTCTATCAAATAATGAGGTCTTTTTCAATAACAACCCAAAAATAAAAAGTACTTATTGTACTTCAGACTGTTGACAAAGTAAATTTTTGTTAATGGTCTTTTTATTTTAAGAAAAATATAATATAATAAAGAAGTAAG
>CANRGA010000025.1 GCA_947630055.1 uncultured Bacilli bacterium | reverse complement strand
TTATCTGTTTAATTATTTTTTATCTTTTTGATATTTCCCCCCCCTCTTTTTATTGTCCTAAATATTGACAAAGTCCCCAAATAAAAAGCACCATATTTGATGTCTACCATTTGGGGTTCACATCATATTGGTGTTTTTCGCTATTTGGGTTGAGGACCTTCACTATGGCGATAACTTTCTAAATTAAATTCTTCTTCTTTTAAACTTTGAAGATATATTCCTAGTTCTTGCCAAGATTTAATATCATATTGGGAAAATAATTCATCTATTTTAGATGCTAGTAAATTAACTGCATAATCTATTTTTTCTGAACTTTCAACTGCATTATCTGAACTTATTACTGTTGGCATATTTAAACTATTAAAAGTATTCCTTAAATCAATGGCATTAGGTAAAATTTCATTTTCTTTGGAAATAAAATCAACTTTATTTAAGTCAGCATAATAATAAACATAGATATTATCTCCCTTTAAATCTTTTAAAGTAAATAATAAAATAGGAAGCTCAATTAAAGTAGTTTTAGCATATGCACCTTCAAGTGTATGTAATCTTCTTAATTCTTCTTCCACTAAATGTTTTTGCTTATTAATAGCACTTTTTAAATTATTAATTTCATTTATTTTGGTAAATCTATCCATAACTACTCCTTTAATGTCTTAATTTCTTACGTCTTTCTTTATAATCAGGTAAAGCTTGTTCTACAATACCCCAGAATGCTTTACTATGATTACCTTCATAAAAATGCGCCATTTCATGAATAATAACATAATCAATTAATTCAATATCTTTTTTTAATAGTTCACTATTTAAAGTAATTTTTTTATCTCTGGTGTTACAAACTCCCCAACGAGTACGCATTTTTCTAATTTTTAAAGTAAATTCTGGTAAATCATTAAAACATTTTTTACAAATATTTATCTCTTCATTAAATACTCTTTCACATTCACTATCATAAAATTTATCGATAGCTTCTTCATCATGACCAATAATGGTATCATCTTCAAATTTAACTGTTGGTACTCTGTTATCAAAAGATACTTCATATGTTTTACCTAAATATGTTAATTCGCCAACTTTATCTTGTCTTTCTAATGCTTCTTCATACATTTTTAAAATAGCACTAGAATTTTTCGTAATTAAATTTTTAACTTCGACATCACTAATAACTCTTGGTGCCGTTACAATTAACTTACAATTTTCATCAAACCGAAAATAAAGATTTTTGTTATCTTTTTTAATTATTTCATATTCTATAATGTAATCATTTAATTTAAACTTCATAAAACATACCCTACTTAATTGTAACACAAAAATCTTTAGTGAACAAATTCATTTAACCAAAAATAATCTTTATTTTTAAAATCACAGACAAATAAATTATCACTCATAAGATAATTTACTAAAAGAGTGGGATCAACAGCATCAGTTTTTAAAATAATATGACTTCGAAATACTTTTAAATATGTGTTTTCTGGTCGATACTTATTAATAATCATGTGTCTTCCATCTTCATAGTGATAATGACGATTATGTTTAAATAAATTCATAATTCTTTTATCAACATATTCTTTATCAAAATAAGAGAAAATATTTTGATAGATAGATAAAGATACATTACTATTAACAGTATCTAAATAATATAAATTTTCAATAGTATGATATAAATTATATGGTGTTTCTTTTGTTAAAATAGTCATTTCTGGTTTTATTTTAAAAATATAAAATGTTCTCAAACTCTTATCACCCTACTTACAATTATAAATAATTATATTTAAAATAATTGTAAGTATATGTCGAGTGTTTAATTTTTCATATTAGATAAAATTTTTGCTTTAATAGAATCCATATCTAAATTGTAATAATTTAAAAGTTCTTCTTTCGTACCACTGGTACCAAATTTATCTATACCTAAAATATAATCTTCACTTGTTGCATATTTATGCCAGAAATTAATGCCACCAAATTCTAAAGTAAAGGTTTTAATATTTTTAGGTAATAACATATTTTGATATCTTTCATTTTGACGCGCAAAAAGTTCTGCTGATGGCATTGTTACTACTCTAAAATCAATTCCATATGGCATTAACTCTTCTGCTATTTTTAAAGCAAGTTCTACTTCACTACCTGTGGCAATAATTATGGCATTAGCATCATTCATTTCTCTTTTTACCCGATAAGCCCCAGCCATCACATATTTATAATTAGAACCTTTTAATTTAGGTACTTTACTACTACCAATTATAATAGTTGTTGTATTTTTAAACTGACTAATTATATCATATACACCAATTACTTCATTAATATCTGCTGGTCTAAAATTAATTAAATTCGGAATACTTCTTAAATTATTTATTTCATAAATAGCATTATTACCCGTTTCTAAATAAGAATTTAAGAAAGTGTCTTGGGTAAAGATAAAATTAACATCTAAAGCATTTTCTGAACATAGTGCTATACTTTTTTGTAAAATAGGCTCATCAATTAAAGGAGAACTTACAAATACTTTAAAGCCTAAAGTAGATAAGCCAGCAGCCATATATCCCATTGACATTGTTCTACTACCACATAAGATATTTCTACCTGTTGGATTATTTTTATGCATAATACTAGCTTTGGTAATACTACCTAAAGTATTAATAAAATTATCATTAGATAAAGATAAAACAAAAGGACTTTTACTTGCTAAAATATTAAATATTTTATTATTACTAATAATTAATTCTTCAACGTATCCATCATTTATTTTAATATTCTCTGGTTTAAAATTAATGGTAAATTCTTTCGTTTCCAAAAAGTTAACAATTTCTCTTAATTTTAAATCTTCTAAACAACTATTTTTTAGATCTATCCATTTGTTTAATGGTTTATCAAGTCTTTTAGCTAGTTCTTTCAATAAATCTTCCTTTTGATAATTAATTGAATATTTTTCTCTTAAAGATGCTATTTCTTGATCACTTAATGGCATATTAAATGATTCATTGGAGTTTTCTCTTGTTGTATCTTTGGCATAAGTAGATTTAATAAATATAACTGATGGTTTCTTGCTAACATAAGCATCATCTATCGCGCCTTCTATAGATGATACAGTATTATTAATTTCATCAACATTAAAGTTAAGAGAAATAAAACGATCAACTAAATTTTCAGAAAAAGTTTCTTTCGTACTACTATCTTTACTAATATCCGTTTTTAACACAATAAATATTAATTTATTTAAATTTTCATGTCCAGCATAAGACATAGCTTCATAAGAGATACCATTCATTAAATCTTCTTCAGTACAAATGCATATAGTTTTAAAATTAATTAAATTACATTTATTATCTTCTAATTTTATTAGTGATTCAATGTATCTTTCCCCTAGAGCAATACCCACTGATGAAGCAATAACATCACCAACTGTATTACTACCAACTTCAATACCTGGAGTTTTAATATTAGCTACTCCTTCAGTTACAGAATTTAATTTTTTAAATTCTCTTAAAGCATCAAAAGATAAATCACTACCAAAAATATGTAAAGTCGCATACATTAATGGAAGTAATCTATTACTTACTATAACTCTATCTCTATTTATATACTTACTGTTATGATAATCATAATTTAAATACTTTAAAAATAAAGATGTCATAACTGGTGCTCCACATAAAGAGATACCAACATCTCCACTTCCAGCTTCTTTTATCATATCAATACATAACATCTTTAAATTATTTGTTATATTTACTTCTAACTTACTCATCAAATCAACTCCAACTACATTTTATTTATTAAATTATTTATTTTTTCAACTGATTTATTATTATCTAATTTATTTAATCTTTCCTTCATTTTTAAAACGATATTATAATTATTTTCTATTTTTAATAATACTTTTTTAAATGCTCTGGTATTTCTTACCTTTAAACCATATTTTTTAAAGGCAATAAAACGAGCATTATATTTTTCTTGACCACCAACACCTGGTACTAAGAGCATTGGCACTTTCATTTCCATCGACTCAGTTACTGTTGCTCCTCCTGGTTTTGATATAACCAAATCACTTATTTTCATTAAATTTAAAACATCATGGGAATAACCTAATACTTTTATATTGCTAATATCTTTTTCTTTAACATACATATCACATTTATCTTTTAATTTTTCATTTTTACCACTAATGAATATGATATCAACATCTAAATCTAATTTAGCAATTGTTTTAAAATAATCATAATAATACATACTACCTGTGGTACTTCCCCCAAAGAATAAATATACTCTTCTCTTACCACTTAAATTATATCTTCTATAAATTACATCTTCACTATCTAAATTGTTTATTTCATTAATATTTAAAGGAAGACCAAAAGGATAAACTTTTTTACCATCTATACCTCTACTGATTAATTCTTCTTTAACCATTTCATTACCAACTATATAGCCATCTTCTACTTTATGATTTTTCGTCCAACATTCATGACTACGATAATCAGTAATAATGGTTAGTAATTTACTATGAATTAACTTAAGCTTATTATAATAAGTAATAATATTACTGCAGTAAAAATGGGTAGATATCGTAATATCGGGATTAAATTCACTAATTACTTGACGAAGTCTTTCATTATCATAACTTTTTTTAGCAAGAGCATTATGACCTATCGTAGAAATTTTATGATCCATAAGCTCATAGAAAAAATCAAAAATATGGGCTGTTCTTCTCTTGCCAACAAAGTCCATTATTTTAACACCAGCTCGGCCAATAAAATTGCCATAGTCTGACATATCAATTAATTTAACTATACATTTATCATTATGCTCTTTAATATAACTAGCCACATATTCCGCAATTGACTTATGACCAGAACCATATCTAGCATATAATACTAATACTTTCTTTTTCATATTTTTTATCCTTCTTTTATTATTATAAACTTTTTTTCAAAATAAAACAATGAATTTAATTATTCATTGCTATACAAGTATCATTACAATTATAATTATTAATATATGCAAATCTTAAATTCAGGAGTAATACTCCTACAACGATGGAACTATAGAATAATACCAAAACTCCTAAATTCATTAACTTTCTTTTCACAAATATCACTCCTTCTTTCTATATTCATATCTTATCAAAAACATTTGTTTGCATCAAGTGCTTTTTAACATCTTTTTAATTTTTAAACATTTGTTTGACATTTATTTTCATTTATAGTAAAATGTATCTAGGAGGAAGAAATGAAAACTAAAGAAATTACTAAAAGACAAAAAGATGTTTTAGATTATGTAAAAAAATATGTAGCTGCTCATGGTTATCCACCAGCTATAAGAGAAATATGTAAAGGAGTAAATTTATCAAGTCCTGCTACTGTATTTGTTCATTTAAAAAATTTGGAACAATTAGGATATATTAAAACAACCAGTAATAAATTTAGGACTATTGAAATTTTAGGAGCTAATGAGTATTTAGAAACAAATGAAGATGTTGTTAAAGTTCCTCTACTTGGCAAGATTACGGCTGGAAGTCCTATTACTGCTATAGAACAACCAAATGAATTTTTTGATATTCCAGCATCACTCATTCCTGCTACTGCTACAGTATTTACTTTACATGTTTCTGGTGAATCAATGATAAATGCTGGTATATATGATGGTGATTATGTTATTGTTCAAAAGCAAAGTAATGCTAAAAATGGTGATATAGTTGTTGCTATGACCGAAGAAAATGAAGCTACTATTAAAAGATTTTATAAAGAAAATGGTCATATTAGATTACAACCAGAAAATGATACAATGGATCCAATTATTTTAAATAATTGTACTATATTAGGAAAAGCTATTGGTTTATATCGAAAATTTTAAGTAACTAAAAACATTTCTATTTTTGTTAGAAATGTTTTTTTATTTGCTTTTAATTAATTTGTTGGTGCAAGAGCTATACGAAAGCCTCTAAAATAATTTTCTGCACCATCATTAGGACTAAAATAAAATTGTCCTGCTAAAATACCATCTATAGCTTGTCCGCCTCTACCAAACCATGGTGTTTTAGAAGTAACAAAATAAGCTCTATCTGAATACCATGTACTATGAAATCGATTTTTTCCATCATCACCATCATAATATTGATAGAAAGGTCCCATTTCTCCGGTGGCATCTCCCAATATGCGATTAATATATGAATTATTGGTATTATTAGAGTTATATTTGTCTATATAAATATCATAATTTTTAAATTCATTATTTAAAGTATCATTAGCGAAATAAGCTGCAACAAATTCATATGTTCCGCCAGATAAATCATAAACACCACTGATATTTCCTGTAGCACTTGCTAAATAGCCAATTTCAGTATTCCAAGGCTGCGTTATTGTTTTATCCGTACTTTCAGCCACTTCACCAACAGCTTTATTTTGTATTGTATTTGGGGCTGAACTATAACCTGTTTTAAAGTCTGAAGCATTATTAATATTTATTTCACCACCTAAACCATATTTAGAATGAGATAAATATGCGATAGCACCATATTCAATATTTTTTAACATATGTGGATCTAAATTATTATTGTGATTATTAGAATTAGTTTTATAATTATATGCTGTCATAAAAGCATTTTTTGCAGAAATATATCGCCATGAATATACATCTGGTTTTATTATTATACTGGTTGGTGCTTCACTATTTACTTGAGCACTAACTGTATCTTGAGCACCTTTATATCCTGTTTCAAATTTACCTACCCATATACCATTTAAATCTTTTTCTCCTAATGTGAAAGCTGGATGGGTATAATATTCATTTAATTTAGCATCACTTTCACTCATCTTTGGTGTTGCATTTACATCTCCAAATTTGATTTCTATTATTCGGGTATTTCCTAATATATGTACTGGTGATGTTTCATAATCTTCATTTGTAAACACGTTTGTATCTTGAGCAAATGTATATTCTTCCGTATTAGCAAGATTCCATATTTTATATTGATATCTTGGTATCCATACAAAGTAACTTTCTATATCATCTTCTAGTATATGATCTCCTACCACATAATTCTTATTACTTGGATTATCTACGAGTATTACTGCATTGGCCCATCTTTTTTCAGAATAATTATACCATTCACTATTTAAATTGGCATAATATACATCACCATTAGGTTTTATTTCTACTGGTATTAACGGATCTTTTAATACGGGATCAGCTCCATTAAGGGTTTTATCTATCCACTTTTCTTTATGTATTCCACTTCTTTCATATAACTCATCTATTGAACTTTGTACTTCTTTATAACTACCATTACTTTTACTATTATCATACGATACTTTATTACTTTCTATATATGCTTCTACTGCATATACACTACTTACTGATATTACTAATCCTAATATCATACCTAATATGAACTTATAATTATTTTTTATTACTTTTTTCATCTAATCTTATCCTCTCTTTATATGTCGTATCATTGCACTTTATTTTATAAGATTATTATATAATACCCCCCCCGAGAGTCAAGATTTTTTGAATTTTTTTTCAAACAAAAAAGCACATATGTGCTATTTCATTTTACTAGTCATAGTATTTGCTTTATCTAACATATTATTAATTAGTTTATCTGCTTTTTGTTTAGTATTTTTATTCATTAAAGTATAAGCTCCTAAACCAATTAAACCAGCCATAATCATACCGGTAGCCATTTTTTTCATATACACACCTCTAATAGTAGTATGGCTAACTTATTTTTAATTATGTATATAATATTCTTTTAATTTTTCTTGTAATGTAGTTTTTCTTTCCATTCCATAATCATTAAATACTCCCCTGTAGAATGACTTAGGATCACCAATTAAAATTAAACTTTTTTTAGCTCTAGATACACCAGTATATAATATTTTATTATATAACATATTACTATACTGATAAGTTATTGGCATAATAACATGGTCAAATTCACTACCTTGACTTTTATGAATTGTAATTGCATAAGCATGTTTAATATTTTTTAAATCCTTTTTAGAAATATTTACTATATTACCATCAAAATCAATTGTTATTAACTCTTTATGATTAAAATTATTAATAGTTTTAATTACACCAATATCACCATTAAAGACATTATTATCAGCGTCATTTACAAGTTGTAATATTTTATCTCCTTCTCTATAAATAATATCTCCATAAGTAACTTTATTTTGACAAATATCTGGATTAAAGATACTTTCTAACATAAGATTTAAATTATCAATACCATTTTCGCCTTTATACATTGGGGCTAAAATTTGTAAATTGTTTTCATTAAACCCTTTTTCTATTCCTTTTAAAATTATTTTTTTTATTATTTCTTTAATATTTTTAGCATCTGCCACAATAAAATTATAATCATCTTTTTTATTTATAAATTCATCAGGTATATCTTTATTTTTTATTTCTCTTGCTAAATAAGGAATATATGAATTTTCACTTTGACGATAAATATAATCTAAATAAATATTGTTAAATAAATCACTACTTATTAAATCATTTAAAACAAGTCCTGGACCAACAGATGGAAGTTGATTTACATCGCCAACTAAAATTAACTTAACATAACTATGAATTCCTTTAAGTAAAGCTGCAAATAAATTAACATCAATCATACTTACTTCATCAACAATAATTAATTTTTGAAAATTTTTATTGTTTTCATTAACACTAAATTCACCAGTTTCTTTATTCCACTTTAAAAATCGATGAATAGTTGATGCTGGTAATCCTGTTGCTGTACTCATTTTTTTGCTTGCTCTTCCTGTTGGAGCTAAAAGAGCTATTTGTTCAATAATATCTAAATTATTTAATCTATTTTTAGCTATATATAATTTAACTATAGCATTTATTATAGTGGTTTTTCCAGTACCAGGACCACCAGATATAATAGTAATATTATTATTTAAAGCACTAGTAATAGCTTTTTTTTGCATATCATCATAACTAATTTGTAATTTCTTTTCTAAATTTTGAATATCTTCTTCATAATCATATTTTTTTATTTCTTTATTATCAATTATTTTTAAATTTTGGACAATATCAATTTCTGCTTCATAATTTTCTTGTAAATAATACTTTTCTCCATCACAAACAATTAATAATTCTTTTTCTAATTCTTTTAAATAATTAAAATACAATTCATAATCTAATGATATATTAAATAATTTACCTAATATTTCATAAATATAACTATCACTATAATAAACATCGCCCATATTAAAAGAAATAGCTTTCATACTTTCGATAATACATGCTTTTACTCTTCTTTTATCAAATTTATCCTCATTATTATTTAAAAAAATAGTATCTAATCTTTTAAAATCAATAATATTATTTAATAAGTAAATATTATTTTCAATAATATCTTTAGTATTACCTTTATACTTAGTATATATTTTTGCAGCTTCTTCTATTGAAAAACCTAAATTTTTTAATTTTAAAATTATATCTGAACTTTTAGAATAATTAATAATAGATTCATATATTTTTTCTCTTTTACTTTCACTCATTCCCTCTATTTTATCTAAAGCAAATTTATTTTCTTTAATAATATCTATAGATCTATTACCATATATTTCTACAATTTTTTCTGCTGTTTTTTTACCGCATCCTTTAATAAATTTGCTAGATAAAAATTCTTTTATATCATCAGCTTCTGATGGCATAACTAATTCATAACTATTAACATTAAATTGCTTACCAAATTTTTCATGATTTTTAAATTCACCATTAATAATAATTGGCGTTTCTAATTTTAAATCTAAAAAAGTACCAGTTATGGTAATTGATTTCTTTAAGTATTCTTTATTTTCTTCATCAGTTTTAGTAACGCGAAATAAAGCGACTAAGTAGCCGTTTTCTTCATTATAATATATTTCACTTTTTATTTTACCAACAAACGTAATCATAAATTAATTGTACTAAATATAAATAGAAAAGTCTAATAAAAAATAGAGATAATTCTCTATTTATCAAATAATTCACTATGACTACCTGTAGCAAAGAGTAATAAAATTAATTCATCATTTTGATATTTATAAATTAATAACCAATCTGGTGTAATGTGGCATTCATTACAATTCTTATAATTTTTATCGTTTATTAATTTATGATTTTTATATTTTTTGGCTAGTTCTTTACCATTCGCTAATAGTTCTACAACTTTTATTAGTTCATTTATATTTTTATTTTGTTAACTATCCTTTTTAGTTCTTTATTAAATTTTGATGTTGACTTTACTTCATACAATGAGTTTTCAACATTAATCTTCATTTATTATATCCTCAAACATCTTTCTAACATTATGATATCCTTTTGCTTTAATTTTACCATTCAAAATTTCTTCTCCTTCATTTAACGCCTCTAGTAGTTCTTTACTAGGTTTAGGATTTACTACTTCAAAAGGTACACCATCTTTTTTTACTACTTGTGCTAATGCCATATTAATAAAAGTACTCATATTTAACCCTAAATCTTTTAAAATTTTAGTAGCTTCTTCTTTTAATTTGGCATCAACATTAACATTAATAGCACTTGTAAGACTTGCCATATTATCATCTCGCTTTCTATATAGAATAATATCATATATTTTATTAATAATCAAGATATTTACTACATAACAACTACATAATATCTTTATATTAATAGTATATGCAAAATGTTATTTAATAAAATTATTTTCAAATAAAAATCCCATATTTATGGGATTAAAATTCAATATGGCGGAGCAGGAGAGATTTGAACTCTCGCGACAGTTACCCGTCCTACACCCTTAGCAGGGGCGCCTCTTCAGCCTCTTGAGTACTACTCCATACCAAGAATTACTCCTATAGTTTAACATAAGAAATATCTTTAGTCAATTACTATTGTGAGTATAATTTTAGTATATGCTTTTTTATTTTTATTTATACAAGACTAATTATTTAATTAATAAATTTCTAATTTGAGCAATATTTTCATTTTGAATTGCAATATAGTCATTAGCAGTATCATCATTAGTAATAACATCATTAATTGTTAAAATATTAGCTTTATTTTTATCTTTTAATTCATCTATTAATTTAGTATTTTTTTCGCTAGCAAGTTTAATTACTGTATCATATTTAGAATTTTTAAATTTATTTTTAATATCTGTTAATGCATTTTCACTACCAGAGGCCTCTATTTCTTCTAAAGAAATTACAGTAAATCCATAACCTTCTAAATATTTTAAAGTATTAGATGATACTACTAAAGTATTATTATCAAGTTCTTTTGCTTCTTTAGCAACATTTCTAAGTTCAGCATCAATCCATGATACTTTAGCATATAATTCATCATATTTTTTATTAACTTCTTCTTCTTTTAAAGTATTATTTAAATACTCTGTTAAAGATCCTTTAATATTTTTAGCAAGCATTAAGAAATTGTTTGGTGCAAGCCATAGTTCTTCAATATCATTATGATAATTTAAACCATATGATGCATCAATAATAAGTAATTCATCATTTTTATTTAAAAATGATTTAGCTATTTCTTTTTCTTTGCCAACACCAACATAAACAAATAAATCACCTTTAGAATATTCATCTATTTGTTTTGAAGTAAGTTTATAATCATCTAAATTAACACCATTAGGATAAATACTACTTACAGTACTATTATCACCATATAAATATTCTGTAATATATTCAACAGGATATACCGTTGTATATATCGTTGCATTATCTAAATTAGTAGTATTAAAATTACAAGCACTAGTTAAAAATAATACTCCTAAAATTAATCCAAATAATCTCATTTTTTTCATTCTATCACTCTATTTCTAAATATTATTTTACTATATTAAATTCTTTTTATCAACTAAGTATGTTGCTACTAAAAGTAAAATAGTAGATACTAAATAAGCACCAATTACATCACTAGCAAAATGTGCTCCTAAGTATATTCTACTAATACCAATAAGAATTGGTAACATAATTAGAATAATTCTTAATATATTTTTTAAGCCATGTTTTAAATCAGTTTTATTAACTAAATATAATAAAATGCCATAAATAGTAACTGATGCCATCGTATGTCCACTTGGAAAACTATAACTAGTTTCAATTACTAATTTTAACACATCAGGACGACTTCTCATCATAATTATTTTTATAACATTGTTTAAAATAGTTGAAATAATAATAACACTAGCGGTCAAAAAAGCTGAAGTTTTCTTTTTACAAATTAAAAATATAACAAATAATAAAACTGATAAAGCAACTATAAAAGGTGTACTACCCAAAAAAGTAATTATTTTAAATATACTAGTTAAAATATCATTCATTTTACAAGTACATAAGTTATAAATAAAGGTATCAATTGATGATACTAAATCAAATTTAACTAAGATGCTTAAAACAATAAATATAAGAGTTAAAAAGGAAGCAACATATAATCTAGTTTTCTTCATAATTATTACTTCCTTTAAAAACAAATTCTCTTTGAATAATTAAATTAATAATACAAAGTAAGAAATCAATTACTATTTTTATTAATATAACTGATATATTTAGCAAACTATATAAATAAGTTACAAAACAACCAGATATAAACATTTGAATTACTGCTAAAATATAATATTTAATTAAAGATGTTATACTCATATCTTTAAATATTAAATTAGAATTTAAAATATAATTATAAATAGATGATACTAATCTTGCTAAAATAGTTGCTGCAAGTATTTTTGAATTAATATCTAAAATACCTAAAACTGCAGCAAATAATGCTATATCTAGTAAAAATGAACTAAAAGAAGCTAAGAAATAACGCATAAATAATTTATAAATTAAAATAGAATCTTTTAGGGGATTAAAGTGACTATTAGCATTACTATTTAAATATATTGTTTCTATTTCTATTTCTCTAATTTTAATATTTTTACTCTTACAAGCAATTAACATATTAGTTTCATATTCATATCTTTCACCAGATAAATCAATAAATGATTCCATTAAATTGCGACTCATTCCTCTAAGTCCAGTTTGAGTATCACTTATTTCTAAACCAATAAATATTTTAAAAATATTACGTGTAATTTTATTGCCAAATTTACTTTTAGGAGGAACATAATCTAAATCAAAATTACGAACACCAAGAACAAGTTCATCAGGATATTTAAGTAAAGTTTTAGCACAATTTTTGATATCTTTAACACTATGTTGGCCATCACAATCGCATGTAACACATCCCTTAACATTTGGATACTCATTTAAAATATAATTAAAAGCATTTTTTATTGCGCGTCCTTTACCTAAATTTTTATAATGATGAAAAACATCAATTTTTTGTTTAGCTAATTTATCAAAAAATTTATCGTGCTTTTTATTACTTCCATCATTAATTACTAATATATGTTTAAATTCTTTTTGTAATTTGGAAATAAATTCATCCATTATTTTTTCATCAGGATCTAAAGTTGGTATTACTACAAATATATTATCCATTCTAAATCACCTTACTTTTTAATTGATTCCATATTAACAAGCTTATAGCCGCCTTCATAATAGATAAAATATAATCTATCATTCATTATATCTTGTTTATCTTTACCACTAACAACCATATTTTTTTCTAAATAAACTTTACAACTAAAAGCATTATCGTTATAAATTATAAAATCTTCAACTACTTCATTTGTAAATACTGGATTTTTAAGTCTATGACTACTTACAAAAGTCCGATCAATATTTCTACTCCAATTATAAGCCATAGTATAGTAATATGAATCTTTAATTAGATATGGCATTAAAGTAGATAGTCCACCACCTAAATCATTAGTTAAATATAAACTCCAATTTTCAGCTAATTTTAAAATATCAAAATCGTCTTTTATATAACTTTTAGCATCTTCTAAAGTTTTAACTTTCTTAAACTCTTTGGTAACATTTATTTTATTATCTTTTTCTACAAATTTTACTTCTTTATTATTTTCATCTAATATCTTAATATCTGGCTTATATACTAAATTATTAACTTCATATGTTTTACTTTTTTCTATTTCAATATATTCTGTTAATCTTTCTAAACCTTCAACATCACCTTGTTTTGTTATATCATCATTACTTAAAGTATTACCATTTACTTTAACAGTATATTTCTCTGGTACTTTTATTTCATAAGCATAAATACCTTTATCAAAATAATTTTGATAATCAACTACATCCCATTCATCAATTGTTAATATAGCCATTCTTTTATATGATTTAACACTTTTAATAGATACCGTACTAATTAATTTATCATTATTATATAAATCATAAGCATATACTTTATCTTTACTTAATTTAGTATTCTTCTTAATTTTTAAATCATCACTCTTATATAATTTTTTAATACCATCACTTATTTTAGCATTACTTTTTTCATATTTAGATACTGTAAACAAATCATCTTTAACATCTTCCGTTAATTTACCAGATGTTGCTAAATATTTAATATAATTATCTACTAAATTTCTTTCATATAAAACCATACTATTATATACATAAGTAAGAATAAAGAAACCACATACTAATAAAAGTAAGGTATATAATATTAATGATTTTTTATATAAACTTTTTCTTTGCCATTTTCTAAATAGTTTTGCCATAATTACCTCTTTTCTACTACAAATCCAGTAGGAAGTCGCCATGATGAATTAGAATAATATAAAGTAACAGATGTCATTTCGTATTTACCATCATAATACATAGAAGATGATGAACCACCATCAATATTAGCAGCATTAACAGCGCCATATTCTTGCATTATTTCAATTAAGTCTTGGGCTGTTGCTCCTAAATGTCCTGATGCACCACGACCATCGGTAACTAAAAGTAAAACTGTTCCATCAGCTCTTTGGCCTATTGCCGTTCTTGGGTTTGCTCCACTACCTGAACCATTAACATCTCTTGCTTCCCCATTTATAATAAGTTTAACAAAGTGGTTATTTGCATCACTTGCTTCTTCTTGGAAGGCAACGGCATCACGTATTTTTTCTTCCTTAATAACACTTTCCACTTGACTAGCATTTTTACCACTTAAATCAATTATTCTTAGTAAATTATCCTCATTAAAACCAACTAAATACATACCTCTAATACCAGCTGGACTATTAAATTCAATTTTACCATCACGAACTACTAATCCCATTGGTCTTCCGCCGGCATTGCCATTAGAATAATAAAGACCTCCATTAACACCGGCAAAAGCATCGGCATCATTTACTAGTTTATCTAAAGTAACCCCATAAGTTTTCCATGATCCATCATATATAGTAGCAAGTTTTACTCTAGCTGGATCATTAACAATAATCATTTTGGCAAAATAAGTACTACCAGAAATCTCTACAAGTTCAATACCATTTTTATCTTTATTTCCTTCCGTATCAATTAAACTATTATCCATTTCTTCATCAAAAGTAGCCATCGAATTACTATCAACTATTTCTTGAACTTTTTTATCACTCATAAATAACTTAACAACGAATTTCATTTGTCCTGTTTCAAGCATTGTTGTAACAAACAAATTACGAGCATGAACTGATGGACCATAGCAAAATATTAGTCCTGCTGAATAAACAACTACTAGTAAAACTCCTAAAAATATCCCTATAAAACTAAAAAATTTACCTATAAATTTTAATACTTTCATAAACTACTTCAACCTCACTACTTTTTAATTTCCGTCTATTAAAATATTATCATATCTATAAATATTGTTCAAGAAAAAATAGGGTTTAACAGTAATAAGGAGTGAAAAATAAATGACACTCCTTTTTAAGTAAAATAAATGAAAAAAATAAAAAAAGAAAAACTT
>CANRGA010000024.1 GCA_947630055.1 uncultured Bacilli bacterium | reverse complement strand
ATCTTTTTGGCATGGGTTTCTTTCCAATTTATAACTTTCTATTAAAAATGTCTTGACTTTTAATAGTTAGTCACCTTTATATTTATTTTATCATTTATAGTTTTTTTATTCAATTTTAACTTATTAAATCATATAAAAAAGAAGTTAAATTTTTTAACTTCCTAATTATTTATTCTTTTTTTCTAATTTAGTAAGTCCACCCATATAAGGTTGTAATACTTTAGGAATATTTACAGTTCCATCTTCATTGTAATTATTTTCAAGTACAGCAATTAACCCTCTTGGAGTTGCCACTACAGTATTTCTTATGGTTTCAATTTGCACCAATAAAACTATAAATCCATACTATTTTGATTTAGCAAGAATTCTTGCACTCCAATTACTAATATGCCTTCTTCTGTATACCAAGGCTTAATATTGTCTTTTACTACAATTATTTTTTTAAAATTATCGTTTATATTCATTAAAGGTCGTTCTTCTTGTAGTGTTTTTTCTCTTGTTTCTAAATTTAATGCTGATTGTATATAATATCTTTTATTTCCTAAATTACATACAAAATCAACTTCTAATTGCTTCCTATCTTTATTTTCATCTCTAATTTCAACTACACCTACATCAACATTATAGCCCCTTATCATTAATTCGTTATATATAATATTTTCCATTATATGATTTTCTTCTTGCTGCCTAAAATTTAATCTAGCATTACGAAGTCCAATATCTGAAAAATAGTATTTTTGAGGAGTTTGAATATATTTCTTACCTTTAACATCATATCTATTGGATTTATTAACAATGAAAGAATCTTCAATGTACTTTATATATGAATTAATAGTATTTAGAGAAATTCCCTTTTCACCACTACTTATAAATGTGTTATATATTTTTTGAGAATTAGTAAGCGATCCAACAGATGATGCGAAAATATTAATAATTGAATCTATAATATCAAATCTTTGAATATTATTGCGTTCAATTATATCTTTTAAATAAGTTTGTTCAAATAAATCTTTTAAATATTTTGCTTTCTCTTCATCGGTCTTTTTAGATAAAATTAAAGGTAATCCACCATATAAGATATATTCATTCCACGCTTCTATTTTATCACCTTTAAAAGCACTAATAAATTCTGAAAAAGACAAGGGAAATACTTTAATTTCGTCTCCTCTGCCCCTAAATTCAGTAATAACATCTGATGATAAGAACTTTGAATTACTACCTGTTACATAAACATCAAGATTACTTTCATATAAAAAACCATTTAATACAGATTCAAAGCCATTTACTAGTTGAATTTCATCTAATAAAATATAATACATGTCTTTATCTTTTATTTGTGATTTTATGTATAAATTCAATTCATGAGAATCTAAGTATTTGCTATTTTCTTCTTTATCTAATTCTAATTTAATAATATGATTTTCTTTTACACCACTATCAAGTAAATAATTTTTAAATAGTGGATCTAACAAATAAGACTTACCACATCTTCTAATACCAGTTATAATTTTAATTAAGCCATTTCCCTTTCGATTAATTAATTTGTTTAGGTAAATATCTCTTTTTATTTCTTTCATCTTTGCCTCCATTGAAGATTTTTGCCACTTGAGGCATTTTTCTTCAGCAACATTATATAATTTTTTTAAGATTATAGCAATATTTTCATTGAAGATTTTTGCCACTTGAGGCATTTTTCTTTAATATAGTCCAACTTATTAAAAATATAAATAAGATAGTTGAACGAAGAAAAAAGAAGCTAAAACTAACTTCTTTTTATCTTTTCCATTCCCCCCATATAAGGTTGTAATACTTTAGGAATATTTACAGTTCCATCTTCATTGTAATTATTTTCAAGTACAGCAATTAACCCTCTTGGAGTTGCCACTACAGTATTATTTAGGGAGCATAAATATTTTGTTCCTTCACTACTTTTATAACGAATACCTAATCTTCTTGTTTGGGCATCACCTAAAATTGAGCAAGAACCTACTTCAAAATATTTTTGTTGTCTTGGACTCCATGCCTCAACATCACAAGATTTAACTTTTAAATCAGCAAGATCTCCACTACAACACTCTAAAGTTCTAACCGGAACATCTAGGCTTCTAAAAAATTCAACTGTGTAATTCCACATCTTATTATACCAGTCCATTCCATCTTCCATTTTACATAGAACTACCATTTCTTGTTTTTCAAATTGATGAACACGATATAATCCTCTTTCTTCTAGGCCATGAGATCCACCTTCTTTTCGAAAACATGGTGAATAACTAGTTAAAGTTAAAGGTAAATCTTCTTCCTTAATCATTTGACCGATAAATCTACCCATCATAGAATGCTCTGAAGTACCAATTAAATATAAATCTTCGCCTTCAATTTTATACATCATAGCTTCCATTTCTTTAAAACTCATAACACCAGTAACAACATCACTTCTAATCATAAATGGCGGAACACAATAAGTAAATCCTTTACTAATCATAAAATCACGAGCATAAGCAAGCATTGCTGAATGAAGTCTAGCAATATCGCCTTTTAAAAAGTAGAAACCTTCACCACTAGTACGACCTGCTGCTTCTTTATCTAAGCCATCATATAAATTACAAATATCAGCATGATATGGTATTTCATAAGAAGGAACAATTGGTTCCCCAAATTTTTCTAATTCTACGTTTTCTGTATCATCTTTACCAATTGGTACATCATCAGCAATAATATTTGGAATAACCATCATTATCTTTTTAACTTGTTCTTCTAACTTTTCTTCTTCTTTTTCAAGTTCTGGTATTTCCTTACTCATTTCAGCTACTTGTTCTTTTATTTTATTTGCTTCATCTATTTTTTTATCACGCATTAACTCACCAATAGAAGCACTTAATTTATTTTTTTCACTCTTTAAATTATCAGTTTTAGTTTTACATTCTCTATATTTAATATCAAGTTCATATACTTCATCAACTAAAGGTAATTTTTCCTCTTGAAATTTCTTTTTAATATTTTCTTTTACTAATTCTCTATTCTCTCTTATTAATTTAATATCTATCATTTTTTCTTCTTCCCTTCTTTTTTTAAAATAAAAAGAATGATACACATAAGGAGTCAAAAGTGACGGTACCATCCTTTACTTTACTTAATTATAGATAACGGTTTAACCGGTATGTATTAAATACTCATCCGAAGTAGATTCACTATAATCCTTTAATTAGTTTACACCAACCACTAACTCTCTTTGCTAAATTTTTATAGTTACTATTCTTCATCAACGATTTATTTATTAATTATTATTTCTCTTTTATTTGAATCTATTCATTTGATTCATAACTTGTTTAACTTGTTTTTGACTAGGTTTTCTACCCATACTACTCATCATTACTTCAATCATTTTTTCATTAATTGGGGGATTTTTAGTCAAATATTTTTTCATTACCATACGCGATATGATAAACCCTAAAATAATTCCAACAACTAAACCAATTACTAAATATAATATTTTAATCCACATGCTTTTTCTTGCCTCCTTTTTTATTCTCTTTTAACAAATCTCTAATTTCTTCAAGTAGAACAATATCAGCAGGTTTTGGCGGTAAAATTTCTTTTTCCTCTTCTGTCTTTTTACCTTTTTTACCTATTTTATGTAAATCACTATTAAATTTATTCATTATTTTAATTACAATAAATAAGCATAATGCTGTTATTAAAAAATCAATAATATTTTGAATAAATACACCATATAGGATTTTGGCACTGCCAACTTTAATAGCTAATTCAGAAAAATCAATACCTCCTAAAATCATACCAATAATTGGGCCAAAAATGTTATCAACTAAACTAGTTACTATTTTACTAAAAGCACCACCAATGATAACACCTACTGCTAAATCTACTACATTTCCTCTTGCAATAAATTCTTTAAATTCTTTTAACACAATAAACCACCTAGATTTATTTTATTATAGAAGTTTTTTTTTTGCAAGAAAAAGAGCTTAATTCATCGCTCTTTTAAACATTTTTTCTAAATCATAAATACTAAATTTAATTATAGTAGGCCTACCATGTGGACAATTATATGGATTATCACATTTAACTAAATTCTTAAGTAGTCCTTCTATTTCTAACATCGAAATATGTTCATTAGCTTTTATAGCCATTTTACAAGCTAAAGTTATGGCAATATTCTCTCTAAACTTAATCGGATCAAAATCACTTTTTAAATTAATAATTAAATCTATTATTTTTCTAATACTTGCTTCTTCATAACCTTCTTTAAGCCAAGTAGGATGCTCTTTTACAATAATTGTATTAATACCAAATTCTTCATAAACAAAGCCCATATTCGTAAATATTTCTGAATTATTTTTAAATTCAATAAAATCACTTTGGGAAAGTTCAATATTAATTGGGATAAGTAATTTAGTCACCGATACTTTATCATCTTTTAAAGCTTGTAAATAATTTTCATAATTAACTCTCTCTTGGGCAGCATGTTGATCAATTAAATAAATTCCTTCATCATTTTCACAAACAATATAAGTACCTAAACATAAACCAACGGGATACAATACTAAACTTTTAAATTCTTCATTTTTAACTACTTCTTCATCTCTTTCTTCCCCAAAATCAAAAGTAGTTTGATCTCCTTCAATTGTTTTATATTCAGAAATAGGTACAAAATTATCTTTTATTTTATCAGCATCTTCTTTAGTTATGGCATCTGGAATAAGTAAACTATTATATAATGCATCTTTAATTGTATTATATAATAGATCAGTTAAAGAATTAATTTTACTTAATTTAACATCTTGTTTAGTGGGATGAATATTAACATCAACCATTGTAGGATCTGTTTCAATATTGATAACCACTATTGGATATTCACCATCATGTTTATAAGTATAATAAGCATCATTAATCGCTTTATTAATATCATTATTTTTAACTACTCTCCCATTAATAAAAGTTGTCATATGGTTACGAGTTGTTTTAAGTATCTCTGGTTTACAAATATAACCACTTATTTCAAAATCATCATTTAAAGCATGAATTTCTAAACATTTAGATGAAACATTTAAACCATATATTTCATGAATTGCTTTAAGAAGATTACCACTGCCGGATGTCTTTACAATTTCTTTACTATTATTGGTTAAAGTAAAAGATATATTAGGTTTAGCTAAAGCAAGTTTTTCAATAAAAGATGTGGTATTAGCTAGTTCCGTAGATTCACTTTTTAAATATTTAAGTCTGGCTGGTGTATTAAAAAACAAATTAGTAATTGTTATTTTTGTCCCAATTTTAGCTTGAGCATTACCATTTTCTAGTAATTCGCCACCTTTAATATGAATCATTGTACCAATATCTTTTTGACAAGTTTCTAATACTACTTCAGAAACACTCGCAATTGAAGGCAAAGCTTCACCACGAAATCCTAAAGTATTAATAAAAAATAAATCATCATCTTTATATATCTTACTAGTAGCGTGTCTTTGAAAAGCCATTATAGCATCTTTTTCATCCATCCCAATACCATCATCAATAACAGTTATCTCTTCAAGTCCACCTTTAATTAAATTTACTTTAATATTTCTCGATTTAGCATCAATAGCATTTTCTACTAATTCTTTCACTACTGATGCACATTTTTCTACTACTTCACCAGCTGCTATTTTATTAGCTAAATTTTCACTCATTACTTTAATAATGCTCATACTACCACCCTAAAGTAATTATAACATAAAAAAGTAATAGATGTTATCTATTACAATTTATATAATTTATTTTTTCTCGTTAGTAAATAATAAGTTACTCCTGCAAATAATCCAACTACAGCAATTATACCAATTGTAATTGAACCAGTTTGCACTTGTTCTCCCAATTCATCTTCATAATTATCTTCTACCATATTATTATATTTAAGATTTATTTTTACTTCCATATCTTCTGATAAACCATTTGTCGTAGGAAGTTCTGTTTTATATATATAACTTATACTTTCTACTTCTTTCGTAATAGTAAATATACCATTTTCTTTATCATAAACTACCCCATCAATATTATTAAAACTAACTTTATCAGGATCTAAAGTATTATCATATTCTTTTAAATTTAAAGTATATTGATTATTTTTTTTAGTTAAATTAAATTCTCTTACTTGGGGAGTAAAATTAATGCTTTCTTTATTAGTTATTTTATTTACACCCAGTAAATTAAGACTCATAAAATGATTATCAAATAAGTATAGAGTATTTAACTCACTATTTTGAGTTAAATCAACATTACTTAAATTATTACCAGCTAAACTTAAATAATTTAATTTAATATTATTAGTTATATCAATATTACTGATTTTATTATTTGATAAACTTAAATAAGTAAGTTCTTCATTTTTAGATAAATCTATATTTTTTATTTCATTATTATATAAAGATAATGTTTTTAATTTAGAATTATTTGTAACATCTATTTCAGTTAATTTATTATGATATAATGAAATTTCAGTTAATTCAGTCAATTCTTTTACATCTATCTTAGTAATATTATTATATGTTAAATCAATGCTACTAAGATTGGTAAGTTTTTCTATCCCTTTTAATGATACTATTTTTTCTTCTTCACTCTTGTCTTTACCATTACATGTAAGATTTGTAATAGTTTTAAGTTCTTCATCAGTTAAATTATGTGTATAAGCCTCTTGCTTAGTATTTTTAGTATTATAATTATCAATTATACATTTATAAAAATTATAGTCATCAAATGTTTGATTTGATATTTCTTCTGCTTTAACTACATTTATTTGCAACAATAAAACTAATATTAAAAGTATTACTTTTTTCATTTCTACACCCTTTACTTTATAAATATATCATAATATAAATCAATTAATTTGCCAAGTCATTTGTTACTTATAATTGACTTTCTTATTACCAATTTTTTATTAGTCATTATTTTAATTTTATTTTTAACTAGAATAAAACCATTATCTAACTCTATATCACTATTATTATCTATTTCATAATTATAATCTAATTTAATATCTTCTTTTTTACTAGTTATTGATATATTATCACTTACAAACATCGTAATATTACCTACACCTTTTAATTTTAAATCACCAATAGTTAATACAAAATCATTACTTAATTTTTTTGTAACAACTTTAATTTTTTTATCTTCTACTTTTTTTCTTAAATTAATACCCGGAGTATCATAAATAATCACATCATCTTTATTTATTTTAATAAAATCTAGCGTAGTATTATTATATTTACTTGTAGTTAAACTAGTATTAAATAAATTATTAATTAAAGTACTTTTACCAGAAGATGTTTCTCCCGCTAAAATTATTCTTTTATTACTTTCTATTATATTTAATAAATTATTTAAATTAATATTTTGTTTAGCACTTATAAATAAAATATCATTATTAATATTATAACTATTTTGGATATTTTCTTTGATATGTTCTAAATTTAAATTACTAGGTATTAAATCACATTTATTAATAACTAATATTTTATTATTTTTAATACTTTTAAAAATATCTATGACATCTTTATTTAAACTTAAAAAATCAGTAATAAAAATAATAAATAAATTTAACTTATTTATTTTGTTTATAATATTTTGATTATCTTGTATTTCTACTTTTATTTCTGTATTATAATGAATTGTTTTAAAGCAACGCATACAATATTTATTATCTAGTTTAGGTGTATATCCAATAGTATTAGGATCTTTATCTTGTAAAGTTATCCCACAACCTAGGCACTTACTCATAGTATTCTCCTTTAAATAAAATACCTTTTTTATTTAATTTTTTAATTATTTTTCTTTCAAGTACTCGCAATGCACGCATATGAAAAGGTTCATGTTCACTAATGGAATTTACTAAAATAGTTGTAAAATCCATTCGATTACCACCCCATATATCTGTTAAAAGACAGTCACCTATCATAGCTACTTCGGTATCTTTAAAGTTAAACATATTAATAATTTTTTTATATTTTCTTTTTAAAGGTTTTTTAGATGAAAAAGATGAATCAATATTAAGTTTTTCTTTAAAAGGTCTAATACGATCTTTATTACTATTAGACATAATTATTACTTTAAAATCTTTTCCTAGTTCAAACATTAATTCTCTTAGTTTTTCCGTCGGATAATCATCTTCATAACTAGTTAATGTATTATTAAGATCAAAAAGTAAACATTTAATTCCTCTTTTTTTTAATTTTTTATAATTAATAGTATATATACTTTGCTGATACATATCAGGAACAAATATATCCATAGTATTCCTTCTTTCAATTCTTTCTCTTTAATTATAACATAAGCATTTAAAAAAGTAATAGAAATTAATCTATTACTTTTAAAATAAACTTAATTGCGCTGATTCCGGTAAATCTTTAAATACGCCAAGTTCTCTTAATTTATCCATTGTTGAAACATTAACTTTACCTCTGTTTTGAAAATCTTCAATACAATAGAATTCTTTTTTGCCTCGTTCTTCTACTATTTGGTTAGCTACTGCATCACCTAAGCCATCAAGAGTTCTAAATGGTGATATTAAAGTTACACCATCATCATCTATTATATAATTTTTAGCTTCACTTCGCTTTATATCGATATTGCCAAATTTAAAGCCCCGGGCTGTTGCTTCTAAAGCTAGTTTTAATGTTTCAAGTAGAGATAATTCTTTACTTGAGGCTTCATAACCTTTACCTATAATATCATTAATTCTTGCCCTAATAGCATCATATCCTTTAATCATTGTCTCAAGTTCAAAATCATCAAATCTAGTTGAAAAATAGGAAGCATAATACTCAGCAGGACGATGTACTTTAAAATAAGCTATTCTAAAGGCGCTCATTACATAGGCTGCCGCATGAGCTTTTGGGAACATGTATTTTATCTTTTGACAGGAATCAATATACCAATCAGGAATGCCAGCTTCTTTCATCGTTTCTTTATGTTTTGCCCAGCCTTCAGGATCTTTTGAAGCTTTACCTTTTCTTACAAATTCCATAATTTTAAAGGCTTTAATTGGTTCCATACCAGCTTGAATTAAATAAACCATAATATCATCACGACACCCGATAACTTCTTTAAAAGGAACAACGCCTTTTCGAATTAATTCTTGAGCATTACCAAGCCATACATCAGTACCATGAGAAAGACCAGATAATTTAATAAGTTCCGCAAAAGTTGTTGGCTTAGTATCTTTAAGCATACCAATGGTAAAGTTAGTACCAAATTCGGGCACCCCTAAAGTACCTGTATCATTCATAATTTGTTCTTTCGTAACTCCGAGAACATCAGGTGATAAAAATAAACTCATCGTATCTTTATCATCAAATGGTACAGTTTTAACATCAATACCAGTTAAATCTTGTAACATCCTAAGTTGCGTTGGATCAGTGTGACCTAAGATATCTAATTTTAAAACATCTTGGTCAATCGCATGGTAATCAAAGTGAGTAGTTCGCCAGTTAGCATCAACATCTTCAGCTGGATATTGATAAGGTGTAAAATCATAAACATCCATATATCCTGGAATAACTACAATACCACCCGGATGTTGACCAGTAGTTCTTTTAACACCAACACAACCTTGAGCAAGACGCTCTACTTCAATATTTCGCATTACGATATTTTTATCTTCACAATATTTTCTAACATAACCATAAGCAGTTTTTTCAGCTGTTGTACCAATAGTTCCAGCTCGATAAACATTATCTTCCCCAAATAATACTTTCGTATATTCATGAGCAGCAGCTTGATTTAAATCCGAGAAGTTAAGATCGATATCTGGTACTTTATCAGCATTAAATCCTAAGAAAGTTGCAAATGGCATATCTTCGCCATCTTTAATCATTTTTGTTCCACATTTTGGACAATTTTTATCAGGAAGATCAAAACCTATACTATATTCTTTAACTAAATCTTCACCATTATCATCTTTAAAAATAGAATGTTTACACTTAGGACAACGATAATGAGATGGAAGCGGATTTACCTCAGTTATGCCCATCATCGTAGCAACAAAAGATGAACCAACTGAACCTCGAGATCCAACTAAGAAACCATCATCGTTACTCTTTTTAACTAGTTTTTGGGCAATTAGATAAATTACATCAAATCCTCCACCAATAATACCTTTTAACTCTTGTTCAATACGCTCTCTTATATTATCAGGAAGTGGATCACCATACCAATCTTTAGCTTTGGTATAAACCATATCTTCAACTATTTGAGCTGAATTTTCAATCTTTGGTGAGAATGGTACTCCACCAGTTTCAATTATTACTTCAACTATTTCACACATATCCGCTACTTTATTTGGATTAGTAATAACAATTTCTTTCGCTTTTTCTTCACCTAAGAATGAGAAAGCATCAAGCATTTCTCTAGTTGTATAAAAATGCATATCAGGAACATTTATGCCACTTCTATTTAATGGATGAATTTTACCATTGAATCTTTGATCAATAATTATTTCTCGATAAATTTTATCTTCTCTAGTTAAATGATGAGCATCACTTGTTGCACATACCATTACACCAGCTTCTTCTGCTACTTTAATTATCTTTTTAATATGGGTAATAATATCAGCCATAGATTTTATTGTACTAGAATTCATATCACAAAGATGAGAATAAACCTCCGGTGGTTGAACTTCAATATAATCATAATATTGCATCATTTTAGCAAGTTCTTCATCTTCTTTAGTAAAAGCTGATTCAAATATTTCACCATTAACACAACCACTACCGAATAAAAGTCCTTCTCTAAGTTTATTTAATTCATTTCTAGGAAGTTTTGCTTGATCACCACGATATAAATATTTAGTATTTGCAAAACTAATAATCTTAAATAAATTTTTTAAACCAACTTTATTTTTAACTAAAACGGACATATGAAATGGTCTGGAAAATTTCATTAAAGCTTCTTGATCAACTGAATCATATAATTTTTGCGTAGTTTCAATATTACGATTTGATAAAACTTTTGCCATTTTATAAAATGCAATCGCTGTGCCTTCACTATCATAATCCCCACGATGGTGTTCATTTTCATCCCAAGGAACATCTAAATTCTTAACAAGAGTTGATAATTTATGATTTTTCCACTCTGGATAAAGCATTCTTGCCATACTCATTGTATCTATTACCGTATTTTTAAATTCACCTAAATTATATTTATTCATCGCTGCACTAATAAAACCAATATCAAATTTAGCATTATGAGCAACCATTGGTAAATCACCAACAAAGGCTAAAAATCTCTTTGTGGCATTTTCTTCAGTATCACATGGTGCTAACATTTCATCAGTAATATTAGTAAGTTCAACAATTTTTTCTGGCAATTTTCTTCCTGGATTAATAAGTTCATCAAAACGATCAGTTACTACACCATTTTTAATCTTAACGGCTCCAATTTCAATCATTTGATCATTATATGGCGTAAAACCAGTAGTTTCAGTATCAAATACAACATATTCTTGTTCTAATAAATCATAATCTTTTAAATTAAAGATTAAATCATTTTCATTATTAACAATACTCATCTCAGCTCCATATAGAACCTTAAATTTATCTTCTTCTTTTTCTATTCCTTTATTAATATCACAAACAGCATGATATAAATCAGGAAATGATTGAATACAATTGTGATCAGTTACCGCGACAGCTTTGTGACCTAAGCCTCTAGCATACTTAACTAAAGCCTTCGCATCAATTACGCCATCCATTGCACTCATCATTGTATGGGCATGAAGTTCTACTCTTTTTTCTTCTTCTTCATCTTTTACTACTTCATCTTTACTAGGTATTATTTCAATACTTCGACCATTTAAAACTATTTGTCTTAAATAGTTATCCATCTCGACATTACCAGATATTCTAAACCATTTACCTTTTTTAAGTATTTTATTTATTTGTTTATATTCTTCTTCTTTAAATCTTACAAACTTAACTAAAAAACTATCAGTCTTATCACTAACTTTTAAATTAATAATATAAGCAGTTCCTTTTTGTCCTTTTCTTTCATTTGCATCAATACCAAAAACAAATCCTTCAATAATGACACCTTTTTGTTCACTCACAATATTTTTAATTTGAGTTACATCACCATCTTTATGAAAACCAAAATAAGTAATATCATCATCTTTTTTCTCTATTTTAACTTCTTTAGATTTTTCTATTTCTTTTTTTACTTCCTTATTTAAATCTCCATTAACAGAAAAATCTATCTTAAAGTCTCCCAATCCATAATTTTTTAAATCAGTAACTAACACTCTTAAATATTCATTTTGCGTAAAATACATATCACTTGCTACTTCTATATATATAGTATTATCTTTTAATTCTTTAAAATTACCTAAAACACCTGCTAGTGATGGATGCTCAAAAATAATATTAGTAATTAAAATATTAGTATAAGTAGTAATATCTTCTACTCTTATTTCATCATAAAGCATTTCTAAATAACATTTATCTTTACCATTAATACCCTTTTTTGCAGCATTAAAAAGATCAGTTACTAATTCGTAATCTAAAACATTTTTACTTCTTAAATAAACCGTATATACTTTTGTTTCTTTATTAAATACTACCTTTTCTATTTTCGTATTATCTAAATCACTTGTATATGCAAAATCTATACTACTTAAAAATCTTTTTAAATCTTCCACTTAAACTACTCCTTTGTCATATTATTAATAATAATACTATATTGATCAAATCTTTTACTAACTCTACCCCATACTTTTATCATATCATTTTTACCAATATCTTTAAGTAAATTATAATTAGCAGGAAATATGATAAAATCAGCTGTTCCAGTTTCATCACTAGCCAGTAAAAATGCCATATCTTCTCCCTTTTTAGTCTTTATCTTTTTCACATCTTCTACCATAACATAACAAGCAATATTTTTAAAGAGATAATTTTTCATTTTACACAATTTCATAATATTCTTATCATTATATTTACTAGCAGGATGATTACTAATAAAAAATCCATAACTATTAATTTCATTATTTCTTAAAATATCTAAATTTACTTCATCACACTTTTTAATATCAGGTAAAAGAGCATATTCACCTAAATCATGATATAAATTACCATAATTAATAAATTCATCTAAATTACTTATTAAAGTATTATAATTTAAATTAAATTCATCAAGAACTCCTGCATTTATTAGCATAGTATAATCATTCTTACTCATAAAACTAATAGTTCTTTTAAAGAAATCATAAACATCTTTAAAGATACCATTGCATCTTTCCTCCAGTATTTTATTTACTAAATCACTACGAATATTTTTAATCATTTTAAAAGGTAAATAAACATCATTATTTTTTTGTATAAACTTATTAGTAGATAAATTTATACTTACTTTATTTATTTTTAAATTGTTTTGTTTTAATTCATTTAAATAAGTTTTAACTTTTTCGGTACTACCAATAGCATTATCTAAAAGTTCAAAGATAAATATTGAATGATAGTGTACTTTAAGATAAGCCATCCAGTAAGAAATAATGGCATAAGAAACCGAATGAGCTTTATTAAAGCCATAGGATGCAAACTTTAAGATATGATTAAAAATATTATTAGCAAGGTCTTCCTTATAACCATTATTAATGCATCTTTTAATAAAATTATCTTTTTCACTCGTTATAATATCCATCTTTTTCTTGGACATTGCTCTTCTTATGTTATCAGCCTCAGCATAAGTAAAATCAGCCATTTTAACTAGAATACTAATAACTTGTTCTTGATAAATAATAACTCCATAAGTATCTTTTAAAATATCTTTTAAGCTCTCATCATAATAAGTAACTTTCTCTTGCCCTTCTTTTCTTTTAATATAGGTAGAAAGTTCCGCACTAGGTCCGGGACGAACTAAGGCAATTGAAGCCACTAACTCAGAAAAATTTCGTGGTTTAAACTTAGTTAAGACTCCTTTAAATGTTGGTGTTTCAAATTGAAATACCCCATCAGTATCTGCCTTACTAAATAATTCATAAACTAGCTTATCATCTAAAGGTATTTTATTTAAATCTATTTTAGCAACCTCTAGAATATTACT
This sequence comes from uncultured Bacilli bacterium, assembly GCA_947630055.1. Taxonomy (GTDB): domain Bacteria; phylum Bacillota_I; class Bacilli_A; order RF39; family UBA660; genus SIG200. Next base: position 2,183 of record CANRGA010000024.1, on the reverse strand, counting down.
AATCATACTTAAATTTTTTAAGGCTAAAAAATCCATTTTTAAAAGACCTAAATCTTCTAAATATTCCATCGTTACTCCAGTTAGATAAACTTCCCCATTTTTATACATCGGAATTATTTCATCTAGAGGACGATCACCTATAACTATACCAGCAGCATGGGTACTAATATTTTTCTTTAAACCTTCTAAATGAATACAAACATTATATAATTCTTTTAACGCTGGATAAGTATTTAAAAATACTTTTACTTCATTTTTTTCTAAATTGTCTCTTAAATTTTTATCACGATCTAAGACTTTTAAAAATTTATTTAAAATTCTCTCATCAATATTTAAAAGTTTTCCAATATCTCTTAAAACAAGCCTTGTTTTTAATGTCGCAAAAGTAATACCACCCGATACATTAGCCTCGCCATATTTATTCTTAACATATTCTATTACCATATCTCTTTTAGTATTATCAAAATCTATATCAATATCTGGCATCGTAACTCGATCTTTATTTAAAAATCTTTCAAATAATAAATCGTACTTTATAGGATCAATATCTGTAATACCAATTACATAACTTACCAAAGAACCAGCAGCACTACCACGTCCTGGGCCCACTAAAATATGATTCTTTTTGGCATATAAAACATAATCATAAACAATTAGAAAATAATCGACAAAACCCATCTTATTAATAACTGATAATTCATATTTTAATCTATCTAAATATTTTGGTGAAACACTACCATTTAATCTTTTTTGTAAACCCTTTAAACATAAATTTTTTAAAAATGTGAAAGAATCAATATCTTTATTATATTTCGGAATATATCTTTTTCCTTCTGGCATTTCGACATTTAATAAATCTACTAACCCACTAATTTGTTTTAAATCAAATTCATCATTAATAATTTCTAAATAATTATTATGATAATCTCCTTCTTCTCTTTCAGCTAGTTTATCTAAATATTTTAAATATTTAGTATCTTCTACTTTTAAAGCTTTTATATCATTTACATAAACAGTCTTTTTTGTTTTAAGTAATGCATTTTTAAGTTCACTTTTATTACTATAACCCAAATAAATATTATGAAAAAAATCTAAATCATTATATAAATTAATACTTTTAAAAGGAATAATAGCTAAAATGTTATCACTTAAATTTCTAAGTTCTAAAATACTTATATTTCTTTCCGTTATAATTGTATTTATCTTAAGTAAATTTTTGTAACCATCATAATTTTCTGCATATAAATATATTGTATTATCATTTAAAGTAATTTCTAAGCCAATAATAGGTTTAATATTATTTTGTTTACATGTTTTATAAAATTCAATACATCCAAATAAATTGGTATCACATATAGCACAACTTTTAATATTATTAGTCACACAAAAATTAATTAAATCTTTTATTTTAATTAAACTATTAAGTAGACTATAATCAGTTGTAACTTTAAGCGGTGTATACATGTAAACCTCCCTTTAGTTTATTATAACACATTACTTAAAAATGTTTGACATATTCTTCTATTTATGATAAAGTTTTTAAAGAAAAAGGAGGCATTATAATGGCCAAAAAAATAACAAACAAAAAACCTTTAACAGGTAATTTAAGAAGTCATGCTTTAAATGCAACAAAGACTAAACAAAAGCCAAATTTACAAAAGAAAACAATAAATGGTAAAAAAGTAATTATTAGTGCAAGAGAAGCTAAAAAAATAAAATAATTTAAGAGGTCATCTTAAATTATTTTTTTATTTTCTAGCATACATAGATTCATCTATAGCTAATTGTTCTTCTTGAAAATATTGAACTATTTCTTCTTGAATTTTATTATGATCTTTTTCCATATGATTTCTTTCTGCCATTGTTGAGCATAATAATCTTGTTCTTTCAGACGTATAAGGAACAAAATCTTTGATAAAATCAATATTAATATCTTTTAAATCAATTTGAACTTGTTGCAAACACTCAGCTTTATAGATTAAAAAAGCAATAGTGTCATCATCCAAGCCATTTTCTTTTGCTTTACAATATATGCTTTGGATTATATTATACAAAGAAGAAATTACTTTATCTACTTTATCAAGTTCATCTTGAACTTTTTTATCTATCATATTTTATTTCTTTCTCTCTCCTTCAATATAATATTAGCACAAAATAAAAAGTTGTAAATATTAATTTACATA
>CANRGA010000023.1 GCA_947630055.1 uncultured Bacilli bacterium | reverse complement strand
ATGAATTAATTAAAATATTAAAAGGAGGAAATAATGAATAAAAGAAATTTTAATGAATGGTTAAGCAAATTTAAAACAAGTATATCTGATTATACTTATTATGTTGATTTCAAAAAAATTTATAAAAATGTAGATAAAGTAAAAGTAGAGCTTAATATTTTAAATTCTTTAATAGGTAGTAAAAATATTGAAGAAGAATTTCAAAATATTTTGATTAAATATCCAGAAACTTTAGAATGTATTCCACTTTTGCTTGCAGTTCGTTCAAGAGAAATTTTTGTTAAAGATGAAATTAATGAATATTTATTTAAATTTAATAAAATGGTATATTCTATGCAAGATTATATTAGATTTATGCAAGAAACAGGTTTATTTGATTTGTTACAAAATCATATTATAAATAATTTATATGATTATGTTCTAGGTATTGAAGTTGGTCTTGATTCAAATGGAAGAAAAAATCGTGGTGGACATCTAATGGAAAATTTAGTTGAATCATATATCATTAAAGCAGGTTATAAAAAGGATGTTAACTATTTTAAAGAAATGTACTTAAAAGATATAGAAAATAAATGGAATCTTGATTTAAGTGAAATGTCAGGTAATAATACATCAACTAAAAGATTTGATTTTGTTATTAAAACAGAAAAACAAGTATATGTTATTGAAACTAATTTTTATTCTAGTGGTGGCTCTAAATTAAATGAGACTGCTAGAAGTTATAAAATGTTAGCTCAAGAATCTAAAAATGTTGATGGAGTAACATTTATTTGGTTTACTGATGGAACTGGTTGGAATAGTGCTAGAAAAAATCTTGAAGAAACATTTAATGAATTAGATACTTTATATAATATTGATGATCTTGAACATGGTGTTTTAGAAAATTTATAAAATTTTAATCATCCTATAAAAATTATATATAAATAAAAAATAGGATGATTTTTTAATGCTTTAATGTATTGATATTATTAACTTTATCCTTTATAGTAACCTACAAAGTAGGATGAATTTCGTAAGTACGAAATAAGTTTTACACAATGCTAAACTCTTATGAAATAAGTGATAGTTTAGTATTGATGTGTAAACATCTTATCCTGCTCTTTTAGAAATTAATGCATTTGTAAGTATTATAGGATGATAGACAAAACTTTCTATACTTAATGACTTGACTCTTCTTTTTAATGGAGGTATCATGCATCAAGAAAAGGAGATGATATAAATGCTAAGATTTAATTTTAATTTAAGAGAAAAAATACTTAATCAAATAATGAACAATCAGGAGGTTTATAATAATAAGTAATATTGTTAGGTGTACTATTACACCAAATAATATTACTAATTTAAAAATTAAAGCCATAGAATTTATTGGAGGTATAGAACTCTATGGTTAAATACAAAGTTAATTTAAAATTTAAAGAAAATGGGAAATCTTTAAATGAAATAATAACTAATGTATTAAAAATAGAAATAGAAAAACAATATATGACTTGCAATATTTTAAATAAGGAGGTACCATTCAAGCATACTCATTATTCCCAAAGTGAAAGGAGTATGAATTAATGAATGGGAATAGTAGTTTTAATGTAGGACTATATATAAGGTTATCAAGAGATGATGGAAATATTGAATCAGATAGTATTGTAAGTCAAAGAAGTTTACTTAATCAATATGTTAAAGAAAATAATTATAATGTTATAGATGAGTATGTTGATGATGGTTTTACTGGAACTAATTTTGAAAGACCTGCTTTTAAAAGAATGATTAAAGATATTGAAATAGGTAAAATCAATATGATAATTACTAAAGATATGTCAAGATTAGGTAGAGATTATATAGGAACAGGAGAATTAATAGAAAAATACTTTCCAAATAATAATATAAGATATATTGCTATCAATGATGGAATAGATACTTTTATAGACAATACCAATAATGATATAGCACCTTTTAAAGCCATAATGAATGATATGTATGCTAAAGATATCTCTAAAAAAGTTAAAACTAGTCTACATTCAAGAATGAAGGATGGTTTATATGTATCAGGTAGATGTCCTTTTGGCTATATGAAAGATCCAAATAATAAAAATCATCTAATAATAAATGAAGAGCAAGCAGAAACAGTTAAATTAATATTTGATTTAGCGCTTCAAGGGAGAACATATCATTTTATAGCTCAAGAACTTACCAAAAGGCAGATAAAAACACCAGCATCTTACTACAATTATGTATGGAATACAAAGTGTAGTAGTAAATGTATTTCACAAGAACAAGGTGTATGGGTTGATACAACAATAAAAGCAATTTTAACTAATCAAATCTATGTAGGAGATTCAGTTCAAGGAAAAACGAAAAAGATAAATTATAAACTTAAAAAGACTATTAAAAATAATCCTAAAGACTATATCATTGCTCCAAATACTCATGAAGCAATAATAGATAGAGATACTTTTAATTATGTTCAAACACTACTTCCTAAAAATGTAAAAAGACCAGAGAAGAAAAGATTTTATTTATTAGATGGACTTTTATATTGTGGAGATTGTAAACATCGAATAACAATAAGATATCAAAATAAAACAGGAAGAAGTTATACTACTTGCGATTATTATAGAACATATTCAAAATATCATGTTTGTACTACTCATACAAATAATTATGAAATATTAGAAAAAGTAATTTTAGATAATATTAAGGATGTATGTCATAAATATCTAGATAAAAACAAAATAAAAGATTTTATAGGAAATATAAAATTTGAAGACAATACTTTAAAACTAAAAAAACAAATTGAAAGTCTAGAAATTACAAATAATAAATTAACTGAAAATTTAGATAAAGCTTATATGGATAGATTAAAAGGTATCATTGATGAATCACAATATTTAAGAGTAAGTGAAAATATAAAAAAAGAGATAGATGATAATAAAAAGTATATTGATAATCTTAAAAATCAAAATCAAGATTCAAATAAAATAGATAACAAAAAAATAGAAAAATGCATTAATGAATTTTTATCATTAGAAAATCCGACTAGAGAATTAATTATAAATTTAGTTGAAAAGATTTATATCTATCAAGATAAGAGGATAGATATTATATTCACATTTAAAAATACTACATAAAAAGTGTATCAGGCGATACTTTATACAGTATAGCAAGAACATATAATACTACAGTTGATAAAATAAAAACTTTAAATAATTTAAAGAGTGATACATTATCGATTGGCCAAACTTTAATTTTACCAAGTTAAACCTACTCAAGTAGGTTTTATTTTGTTATAATAATAAAGAAGGTATTGATATATGAAAAAAATAATAGAAATTGATTTAAATAGTAAAGAAGATTTATTGGAAAGATATAATAATAAAAGGATTTCCAAAGATTTAGTTGAATACTTAATAAATGAAACTAACTTTGTCAGTAAAAAAGATAGTATCGTAATTCAAATAAATAATAATATAAAAGCTGATATAGATATTGCTAAATATTTAATTAATGGCTTAAAAGATGAATATGAAAGTACTATTAGGAGTCATTTAAAAAATAATATTATTCAAATTGTCTTATTCTTTTTAGGCATATTTTTCTTATTCTTATCAACTCAAATTAATAGTAGCGATATCTGGAAAGAAATATTGTTAATAGGCGGTTGGGTTCCTATATGGGAAATGATTGACTTAGAATTATTTAATGATTTTCGTGGTCGCAAAAGAAAAAGAATTTTACAAAAACTAATGGATAGTCAAATAATAATTAATTAACCATATAGTTTGCAAATTCTTTTTTTATTTTACTAGCAACTTCTCCTTCTCTTAAAATAGTTATTTTTTCATTTTCTACCTTTATAAGAGTAGAAGGAATAGTAGTAAGTTTACCACCATCATAGATATAATCTATTTTATTTCTAAGTTCAGGTTCGAGTTCATCTAAATTGCTTATTACATCAATGCCAGAAATATTAGCACTAGTAGCTACAATTGGCCGATCTAACTTTGTGAGTAGTTCTTTTAAAAATTTGTTATCTGGTATTCTAATAGCCACATAAGGATTAGGCGATACATATTTACTGATCATATCATTTTTGGAAAGTAATATACTTAATTTACCTGGCGTATATTTATCTATTATTTCCTGTTCTAATGCAGATATATTAGTAACATATTTTTTTAACATTTCTTGATCACTTACTAAAATAGGCATTGCCTTACTTAAATCTCTTCTTTTTACTTGAAATATTTTTTTAACAGCCACATCATTAGTAGCATCTCCCACAATACCATAAGTAGTATCAGTAGGTATTATAGCAATTTTACCTTCTTTTAATATATTAATTAATTCTTCCATAAAAAACTCCTTTAATTAATTATAACATTATTATAATTTTTCGCTAGTTTTATAATATAATTAATTGAGTTTTGTGAAATTTAGTTAAAAATTAATTCTAAACTATTAAAAAAATTTCAAAATAATGTTATATTATTATGGGAATCTCTAAAAGGGAGGTTTAATTATGTTAGAAATTAAAAATATTAAAAAGGAATATAATACTGATGGCTTTAAACAAAAAGCTTTAGATAACGTTAGTGTTAATTTTAGAGAATGTGAATTTGCTAGTATCTTAGGTCCATCAGGTAGTGGTAAAACAACTTTCTTAAATATAATTGGTGGTCTAGATCATTATGATTCTGGTGATTTAATTATCAATGGCATAAGTACTAAAAAGTTTAAAGATGCTGATTGGGATAGTTATCGTAATCATCGAATAGGTTTTGTTTTTCAAAGTTATAATTTAATTGGTCATCAAACCGTTTTATCAAATGTTAAACTTGCTTTAACTTTATCAGGAATATCTAAAAGTGAAGCTACCGAAAGAGCAAAAAAAGTCTTAAAGGAAGTTGGCCTTGAAAATCATATGAATAAAAAACCTAATCAACTTTCGGGTGGCCAAATGCAAAGAGTCGCCATAGCAAGAGCCTTAGTTAATAATCCCGATATCATTTTAGCCGATGAACCAACTGGAGCTCTAGATAGCGAAACAAGTATTCAAATAATGAATGTTTTAAAAAAGATATCTAAAGATAAATTAGTAATTATGGTTACCCATAACCCAGAACTTGCGAATAAATACTCTAATCGAATTATAAATTTAAAAGATGGTAAAATTATATCTGATTCTAATCCTTATAAAGAAAAAGATAATAGTAATGCAAAAGATGATGAAAGTAAGCAAAATAAAACTAAAATGAAATTTTTAACGGCTTTAAGCTTATCTTTTAACAATTTAATGACTAAAAAGGCAAGAACTATTTTAGTAGCTCTAGCAGGTTCTATTGGTATAATTGGTATTGCTTTAATTATGTCCGTATCTACTGGTTTTCAAAATTATGTTGATTCCATTCAAGAAGAAACTATGACATCTTATCCATTATCTATAATGCAAGAAACTGGTGATTTAACAAGTGCTCTTTTATCAATGCAGTCTAGTAATGATAATGTAAGTGGTAATAAAATAGTGGAACAACAAACTATTACCAATATGTTATCAAGTATTAGTACTAATGATTTAAAAAGTTTTAAAAAATATTTAAATGATAATTATGACAAAGTAAAAAATGATATAGTTAATTTAAAATATACTTATAGTATAAGTCCTAATATTTATACTATTGATGCTACGAAAGAAATTGTTAAATTAAATCCAAGTAGTTTATTTACATCTTTAATGGGATCAAGTACCATGATGAGTGCATCTCCTTTCTCATCTGTTTATTCAGAAATGGTTGATAATACCGAAGAAATAGAAAAACAATATGAAGTTTTAGCAGGTAAATATCCTAGCAATTATGATGAAGCAATAATTGTTTTATCTAGTAAAAATGAAATATCTGATTTATTAGTTTATTCTTTAGGTTTAAGAGATAATGAAGAATTAACGGAAATGGTAACTAATATTATGAATGGAGAAGGAACAGATATTCATAATGAACCATTAACATTTACTTATGATGATTTAATGAATGTTGATTTAAGAGTAGTAATGCCAAGTGATTTATATAAATATAATTCAAAATATGGTATTTATGAAGATATGAGTGAAAATAAAGAGTCATTAAAAACGATTTATAATAATGCTCTAAAGTTAAAAATAGTTGGGATAGTTGCTCCGAAAAATGGTGGTATGACATCTCTTGCTTTAAGTCCTGGTATTAACTATACTTCTGATTTAACTAAGTATTTAATTGATTATGCTAAGAATCAAGATATAGTAAAAAAACAATTAAAAGATGAAGAAACCGATGTTTTCTCTGGTAAAAAATTTACTGATAAAAATAATAATAAATTAAATTTTGATTTTAGTGATTTTATTGATATCGATGCAAATAATTTACAAAGTGCTTTTAATATCAATATTGATGAAAATAAAATACAAAGTGAAACTGAACAATATATGCAAGATATCTCTAAATCTATAACTACTGATACCAGTGCTGCGACTAAATTGTTTACCGATAATTTAAACTTTTTTGCTAGTGACATTTTTTCTTCTATTAAAGGTGAATTTGCTTTAAATGATGTTGATACAATAGTAAATAATTATTTAAATACAGAGAATGTTCAAACTAAACTAGCTAGTATGGAAAAAGATTATGTAATACCAAAAGATACTTTTAAAACTACTTATGCTGGTTTACTTAAAGGTTTATTACAAAGTTACATAACGGTTTATAATGCTGGTATTTTAACTATGAATCCTGATTACGTTATAGATAAGGAAAATCCTAAAGCAATAGTAGTAGAAGAAGTAAAAAATAATGCAATTAATTTATATTTAAATAATACTGGTAGTACTGCTAATACTGCTATAGTAGCTGTTGAAAGTAAAATGGGTAGTGCGATGACGGAAGCAGTGATGCAAAAAACTATTTTAAGCAAAGTAGGAGAATTAACTGGTAATATTTCTAGTTCTATTGCAAATGCCTTTAATGTTGATCAGTCAAAAATAGCATCATCTTTTAAATTAAAATATACAGAGGAAGAACTTACCAGAATAATATCTGCGATGATGACAAGTAGTGAAGCGAGTGCTAAAACTAATTTAGTATCTTTAGGTTATCAAGATATTGATGATCCAACTAGAATATCTTTCTATTTTAATGATTTTGATGGTAAAGAGCATTTCTTAGATTTCTTAGATGATTATAATAAAAGTGTTGATGAAGAAAAAGAAATAAAATATACGGATACTACTGGTATACTAATGGATTCAGTTAAAACTATTGTTAATGCTGTCAGTTATGTTTTAATTGCCTTTGTTTCTATTTCTTTAGTAGTATCAAGTATCATGATCGGGGTTATTACCTATATTTCCGTTTATGAAAGAACGAAAGAAATTGGTATTTTAAGAGCAATTGGGGCATCAAAACGTAATGTATCATCTATCTTTAATGCTGAAACATTTATCATTGGTTTACTTTCTGGACTCCTTGGTATTGGTATTTCATATTCACTAATTCCAATTATTAATGCAGTCTTACATCATTTTACTGGTGATATTCCACTTTCAGCATCACTTGCAATTAATAGGGCATTAATCCTTGTTATATTAAGTATTATTCTAACTTTAATTGGTGGTTTAATACCAGCTAGAGCAGCTTCTAAAAAAGATCCAGTTGAATCTTTAAGAACTGAATAATAAAAAAAGCAAAAAAGATATTGAAAAAATTTGCAATAAATAATATAATATAATTAACTTAATAAGATATAGCAATTAATAATAGTTAATCTACATTAGTTTATTAATTATTATTTCTTATCATATTTTGGTATATGAAGACGCTGAATGAATGCCTATAATGGTCTTGTTTTTATTGAGTATATGATCATATGAAGAAAGAAAACTTCAAGCAAGTAACTTAAAGTTCGACTAAACTTAAGTTAATTCAAAACTAGAAATAACGACTTGTCATCGTTATTTTTTTTATTTCTTTTTCACATTTTAAAATTTTCAAAATATAATTAATAATGGAAAATGTTACTAAATTCAAACAAAAAGTGGAAAGATACGGCAATGTTTGCTATAATTGAATAAATTAATAATTTAATTGGGGAGTGTTTGTATTATGAAAAAAATTAAATATTTGCTATTTGTATTATTAATAACTATATTATTACCTATAAGTGTTTTTGCTAAAGAGGCATTAGTATTAAAGGTAGATAAAACTGATATAAAAGTTGGTGATGAAATAACAGTTACTGCTAATGCAACAAGTAAAATGGATACTTATGCTTTAATGGCAACATTAAAATATGATCAAAATGTTTTTCAAAATATTGATAATGATAGTTTTGTTATTAAAAGTAATGAAAGTATTAAATATAATAATGAGACAAATAAATTTGGAATTATTAATAAAACAGGTAAAATATCTTTAAAAGAAGGAGATGTTCTTTTTACTATTCACTTAAAAGTAAAAGAAAATGCCAATGTAGGTAATACAAATATTGCTTTAACTAATATAACTTATACTACTAAAGATAATGTTCAAAATTTAGAGACATCTTCTCTTAAGGTACTAGTAACAAAAGATGCTGAAGATGGAGAAACTGTACCTACTAATAAAGAAAATCAAATAGTAGAAGATGAAGAAAATATTATTAAGACTTACAATAATATACCTCTTATAATATTTTTAGGAGTATTAGTAGTTATTGGTTTAATTACAATTTTAATTATTAATAATAAATCTAAGGAAAATAGTGATAATAATAAGAAAAAAATAATTTATTCTTTAATAGCATTAGAAGTTATTCTAGCCTTAATAACTATAATTTTACTTTGGTTGAATTTTAATAAAGCTGATGTTAATAATGATGGCAAAAAAGATTATCGTGATGCTGAAGAAATTATTGATTATTTAATAGATTTTGAAGGTAGTATTGAAGATAGTAAAGGAAAAAATAAAACTACTACTAAAACTACTAAAAAACCAGCTAATAAATATGATATCAATAATGATGGTAAAGTAGATATTGAAGATGTAGGTAATACTACAGAACAAATTGAAAAAAATACTAAAGTAACTTTAAAAGAAGTTAAAGAAGATGATGAATATTATGTTGAAAAAGGTAAGATAACTCTTAAATTTACTGCCACTATTACACCAAATGAAGCTAAAATTACTAAAGTAAAAATAAATAATAAAAATTATAAAGTTGAATTAGTAAGTGGAGTATATATTGTTACATTAGATAATGTTAATGATGCTGGTATACATAACTTTGTAATTGAAGAAGTTACTCTTTCTAATGGAGTAAAAAGAAACACTAATTTAAAAATTACTAAAGAAGTATTAAAAGATCGACCAGTAGTTGATGATTTAAGTCATGATGTTAAAGCAGGTGAACTATCTTTCACCATAAAAGATAAAGATAAAGCCTTACAAAATGCTCGTATAACAATTTTTGAAGGTAATGTTACAGAAGATGATATAAGAAATAGTGAAAATGATTCTGATATTTATGATGAAGATGGTAATTTAGTAAAACCTGATGATTTTGATAGTTTTAAAGTAGTATATGAAGAAAAACTAGATATTACTAAAAAATCATTTACTATTAAGCCTAAATTAAATATTGGTGGTGTATACACTATCGTTATTACTGGTAATTATGATTTGGATAGTAAACTAGGTGATAATAAAAATTATTATGAAGAACAATTTTTAAATAATGGTTTAAATATTATTACAGTTGGTAAAGTAAGTATTACTGCTAAAAATACTGATGAGATATTTTTAGCAAAAAATGCTCTAGAAAATTATCTATTTGATGTAGAATTTGAACCAAAAGAAATTGCTCAAACTATTAAACAAGTTTTAGTTGGTGATGAATATATAGATGTTACTTATGAAGATGGACATCTTAAATTGGAACTTAATAATACTAAAACTCCTGGTACAAAAAATATCGTTATTAGTGCTATTAAATTAGAAGATGGTACTGATGTTTTATGCCATCATGAAATAAAATATGATGTTTTAAAAACAGAACCAACTATTACAAATTTTGTATATTATAAAAATAGTGATAAAATAACTTTTACTTTAGAAGATGAAGATAATGCTTTAAAAGAAGTTAATATTAGTATAACTGATAATAATGAACAAGAAGTATTTACAGAAGAAGTAAGTTTAGATACTAAAGATATTTCCCTTAATAATGTTAATCTAGAAGAAGGAAATGTCTATAATGTCAATATAACTGGTGAATATGATTTAGATAGTGATATTAATAATGATAAAAATAATGATATAGCAAGCTACAAGCAAGAACTTACAGTTTATGGCGTTGAAATGACAAATATAGAAGAGATATATCATGCTGAAAAAAATGAAAAAGTAGAATTAAAATTTGAAGCCAATGTTACACCAGATAATGAAAATATAAAAATTTCCCAAATTATAGTTAGAAATACTGAAGCTAAAACTAGTGAAACTATTATTCCGAAAAAATTAGAAGATGAAACTTATAGTGCTACTATTACTGCTCCAGATATAGCAGGAATGCATAATTATGAGATAATTAATGTTTCATTAGATAATGAAGAAATTGATGAAAAATTAGGTTTAAAAATTAATGTTTATAAGGATACACCAGTAGTGGAAAATTTATTAATTGATGAATCTGGTACAAAGCCAAAAATTACTTTTGATTTAATAGATAATGATGATGCAATAGATGAAGAAAATAGTTATTTAATTATTACAAATGCAAGTAATAAAGAAGAAATAGAAAAAATTAAAATAAAAGATATTGCTGAACTTACTGAAAATGATAAAAAGGAAATAACATATAAAAATGAAGCAACATTAAGTAAAACAACTAAAGAATTAGAAGGAAAAAGTTATAATTTAGAAATTCAAGCAAAATATGATCTTCATGGTGAAGGTTGTGATATGAATGAACAAGCAATAGTTTCATTATTAAATAAAGAATTTGATATTTATAAAGCAACATTAACAGTAGATAAATATGATGACTATGTTTTAAAAAATAAAGATATAAAATATACAATAAATTCAGAAATAGAACCAAATAAAGAAAGTAAAAATATAACCATTGATAGCTTTATTCTTGATAATGAAGTTATTAAAGCAAGTAAGTTAGCAAATTCAAAATATAATATATCTTTAAATACTTTAGATGTTGCGGGACCAAAAGAATATAAAATAAATAAGGTAATCTTATCAAATAATGTGGAAATTAGTGCTGATGCAACAATTTCTGTCGAAGTATTAAAAGATGCACCATATATTAATAAATTAAATCTTAGTGAAGATAATAGGTCAATAAGTTATGAACTTCATGATCCTGATAATGCCTTTACTAGTGGTACAATAACTATTGAAGGCGTAGATAATCAATCGAAAAAAGAAGCAGTTCAAAAAGAAAATACTGCTAAGATAGAATATGAGTTTAAAGACGGTGAAAGTTATCTTGTTACAGTTGTAGGTAGTTATGATTTAGACTCTGAAACTAATGGTAAAAATGAAGAAAATAATAAAGAAATGTCTTTAGAGTCATTTATTGTTGGCGGGGCTTATAACTTTACTTTAACTAATGTTTCAATTACTGATGCTCTTAAACAAGATGAAAAACCAGTTATAACATTCAAGAGTACAAATTCAAGAAGCACAATAGTAAGTAAAGCTAATGTAAAAATTGATGGTAAAGAAGCAGTATTATATGATGTTGAGAAAATTGATAAGGATACTTATAGGATAGTATTAAATGGTGCTGATGTTTCTTATGGTAAACATACTGTTACTTTAGATGATGTTAGTATGAATAATGGCGCTAAAACATTTGAAAATAATAAAGATTATCATGCTAATGAATTATCTTATTCTGTATTAAAAGATGCTCCAACTGTTAAAGAAATAAAATTAGAAACTAATAAAGCAAATAAAAATATTACGGCTAAATTCAGTTTAAATGATCCAAATTATTCTTTAAGAAAACTAAATGTTGTCTTAGTAGAATCAAGTGGTAAAATAGTTTCTAGTCAAGAACTTTTAATGGAAGAATTCTTTACTAAAGAAGAAATAAGTGTAACACTTTCTTATGCTGGGAGTACTGATGGACGTTATACTGTTAAAGTTCTAGCAGATTATGAACTTGGTGATAAATATCTTTATACAAATACAAATATTGGCGAAGAGACTACTTTAGTTTATAGTGAGGATGAAATCCGCATTGATAGAATGTATGTCGTAAATAGTAGAAATGTCGAACAAGTAGAAGGATTATTCCCAACTAAAAAACAAAAAGATTATCAAATAGCTGTTGAGGTTTCTGTAGCTGAATCTGTTAAGGCACGAGGTTATAGTAGAGTATCTGGAGTAACAATTAATGGAGTTAATTATCCTGCTTATCAAATAAGTGGTTACAAATCTAAAGTGTTCATTAATATACCGGCAGAGGCTGGCATACTTGAATTAACTGCAAGTCGTGTTCAACTTGCAAACGATGGTTATTATAAGATATATAATGACTACTATTCAGTACCAGAAAAAACATTTAAATTAGATGTTTTAAAAGATATACCAAAAATAGAGGACTTAAAAGTAGAGGAAAATTATGATAATAGTGAAGTAACTTTTGAATTTAATGTCGTATTAGATAAAACAGCAGAAGAGAGTGAATTTACAGACGGTACTATTACATTAAATAATGATTCAAAATCAATAAAAGTTGGTTCAAATAGAGTTACATTTACTAATGTAAATAGAGATCATACTTATGATTTAGAATTTAAAGGAACTTATGATTTAGATAGTAATAAACTTGAAGGTATTTCTCTAGATAAAAATAAAACTACTAATGGTACATTCTATAGTGTTAAATATGGCTTATATGATAAAGATGTTTATAGTTCTATTGCTATTGATCCTGATGAATCAGTACTTACTAGTGCTAAAAATAATGAGTATTTTG
The DNA here is from genome assembly GCA_947630055.1 of uncultured Bacilli bacterium. Classification (GTDB taxonomy): domain Bacteria; phylum Bacillota_I; class Bacilli_A; order RF39; family UBA660; genus SIG200. The sequence goes on along the minus strand of CANRGA010000023.1, from coordinate 4,514 downwards.
AAAAAAATGAAGCCATTAAAGCCAAATTAAAAATAACTGGTATTGATTCCCAATTAGGAGTTACTCCTAGTAAAGTAGTTATTAATGAAAAAGAATATAGTTTAACTAAATTAGATGATGATTATTATGAATTAGTATTAGATGGTTATTCTAGTTCAGGTGAAAAAACTATTACTATAACAGATATCATTTTAAGTAATAGTAAAGATGTTAAGTTAACTAATGCTTATACATTTAAACCTGAAGTATTAAAAGATAATATTAAAGTAGATAATTATAAATATGATATTGATAATAAGGAATTAATAGTAAATTTTGATTTAGAAGATCCAGATAATGCCATTGTTGGTTCTGCAAATGTCATAATTACTGATGAAAATAATGAAAAATTATATAATGATATTTATAAAAAAGAAATTAAAGTAAATATCACAGATGAAAGTATTTTAAGATATTATGTAAAGGTTACATTAGATTATGACCGTGATATTGATAAGGGTGAAAATACTGCTAATCATTATGCTAATGTTTTAATCCTTGATGAATTAATATCTTTAGAAAGTAACAATATTGAATTAAAAAATATCACTGATATTAATGTTTATAAAAAAGAAATAATTGCTGGTGAAGAATCTATATCATTAAAAGATGAAATAAGTATTAAAGATATTAGGGATAACTTAGATGATTATTTTGTTGAAGTAGTTTTAGAAAATTTACCTGATACTTATGCAGAAATTAAAGAAATCAAAACAGATAATGGTAAACTTACTTTAGTATTAAAATATAATTATGTAACTAAAGATTCTCTAAAAGAGAAAACTATTAGTATAGATTTTGGTACAATTGATGGTGATATTGCTAATAATGAATTTCATCCTAGTGATGCATTTAAAGCTTTACTAGAAAAATTAGAAAAAGGTGAAAGTGTAACTTTAGAGCAAAACTATGATGCAAGTTCTTATACAACTAAAGGTACTTCTTATGTTACAAATGATTATACAGGTAATTTTAATGGTAATGGTTATACAATTAAAAATTTAAATAAACCGTTATTTAATATTATTAAAAATGGTGAAGTTAAAGATGTAATTTTAAAAGATGTTACTTTAGATGGTAAAGGTCATGGTGCTTTAGCCAAATCTGCTGATAATGAAAAAGTTAATGGGGTAATTGTTGATCGAGTTACTAAGAATAGTACTGATGGCGGTGAAGGTCAAAATGGTGGTCTTCTTGGTGTAGCAAGAAATAATTCCGTAGTTGAAAATTGCGGTGTTAAAAACGTTTACTTAAATGGTGGTGGTGAACAACAAGCTGGTGGTTTAATTGGTAGTACAGATAGAGCAGAAGTTAAGAATTGTTATGTTTATGGTACAGTTCGTGGAAACCATAATTATACTGCTGGTTTAGTAGGAAATGCTCTTAATAGTACAATTACTAATAACTATACTAATGTTAGTTTAAGTGGACCAATCTCTTGTGATCTTGCCTGTGGTTATGTTCAAAAGTCAGCCTATACAAACAATATTGCTTTAGGTTCTGGTGGTAATAGAGGATTTACTGATAATGCAAATAAATTAGAAAACAACTATTATTTAGCTACATCTGAAGATAAAGATGGTATTAAGAAAATTACCAAAGAAGAAGTAACTGCAGATTTATTTAAACAAGCTAATTTCTCTGAAAGCATTTGGCGTTTAGATAATGTATCATATGATAACTTACCAATATTTAAGAGTGAAAAAACTACTTCACTAAATGCAGGCGATAATGAACTTTATGATGAAAGCAAAAATAATTTCTACAATAACTTAATGAGATTAATGCCTTTCTATGATAGTGATAAAATAATTAAAGTAGCTAGCAGTGTTACTAATGATGATTTAAATAATAAAACTATTAGAAATATAGTTCCAGTTGATAAAGATGGCCATCTTGTTACATATTTAACAACTGATAATCCGAAAAAAATAAGTGAATTAAAAATTATATTTGCTGATGGAACTAATACAGAATATAAAGTAAATTATGATAAGACTTATGATATGGTAGCAACATATAAGATAAGTGGTTTAAATATTGATTATAACTATGAACATTATGTTATTAATGCTAAATCACAAGTAGTAGTAAATTTAACTAATTATTTAAAAGGTTTAGATTATACAGATAATTTAGATATTTTAACTACTAATGATGATTCAAGATTATATCGTGATTTCTATAATGAAAATACAAAAAATAATTTAGAAGAATTTGTCTTAAAATATTTATCTAATAGTGAATATACTAATACAACAGAAAATAATGCAATTAATAATTATCTAGAAAAAGAAGTTAAAAAAGATAAAAAGATCGAAAAAGTTTTATATGCATATAATTACTTTAAACGTTTCTACGATTTAGATATTGATGGTATAAAAGTGTATGACTTTATCATGTTTAATATGAAAGGCTTTGATGAAAGTCTAACACCAGATAAAATTGCAGAATTATATTTAGCAAAACCTACTGGTGAGAACTTTAATACTAGTCAAACTAATACTAGATATAATGAAATTTTAGGTAATTATACTAATTTAAGTACGATACCTAAATTTATCGAATATTTAGTAAGCAATTTAAGTGATCATGATTTATCGGAATGGACTCATAGTCAATTTAAAGGTATTCTAGAAGAAATTCCAATTGAAGGTGCACCGAATGCTAAGTATACTTTATGGGATCATTTTATAAATGAATCAAACAATGAAATTTTAAATCAATTCTTACCAATGCTTACTTTACCAGAAGATGCAGCTTATGTTATATCTATGCCGGTTCAATATATTATCGGGGCGCAAAGAACATATATAGTTGATCCATCTAATCCACAAGAAGAAGCACAATTAAGAGCAAAAATGGATACATACATTACAAGAATGAAGAGATATTTTGCTACAGCTTATTCTATTTTACAAGATGATAAATTATTTAATGACATCTTAATTTATAGTGTCGATAAGAGACTTACCAAGACAGAAAGTGGTACATCAGTTCATAATACAGCATATACAACAACGGAACCATTCCACAAGAATTTCGTAGAAGCAACAGGTTTATGGGCTGCCGCTGCTGGAGTAAATGCTGCTGCTTGGGGTCCTCGTCTTGAATGGCAAGTAGCAGGTATTTTAGATAGTACTTTAGCCGAAGAAGGGTATAATGATACATCTCATGTTACCTTTAGAACTTGGTCACATGAATCTGCTCACCTTATTGATGCTAGATTATTCTTAAGAAATAATGGCCGTCGTTTTGATGCTGGAGGCGAAGATTATGCTGATAACTTCTTAATGCAATCTTTTGATAGGAATAGTATTACGATGAATTTATCAATGATGATGGATAAAACAGCAAATAGTGTAGAAGAAGCCACAGAAGCTAAACTAGGCCCAGTGGCATCTAACTTAACACCAGAGCGAATTAATAGTCCAGAAAAAATCCATGATTTTTATCGTAAATTATTTGAAACAGTTTATGCAATGGATTATATGGAAGCCCAAGCATTCTTAAAATTACCATTAGAAACACAAAAAATTCTTGGTATTCAAGTATCTTATCCAAATGAAACTAAACAATTTAAAAAAGTGTTAGATGAAAATGGCAAAGATACTGATCAGTTTGAAGGATTATTATATAAAGAAGATGAATTTGCTAAATTTAGAGCTCGCCAAACAACTGGATATACTAGATTAAACGAATTAGCAGATTTTAATACTCCATTAAAAACTATGGATGATTTAATAAATAATAGAATTATGTTATATCCTGGTATTAATAAATTTGCTTCGAGAGGATCTAATTCATATGGTGGTGAAGGAATTAATACAGTTCACTGGTATCAACCTAATAATCCAGATGGAAGACCTGATTCTTATTCATTAAAATGGATAAGTTATGAAATGCTAGGTTGGAAAGGTTATAATAATGGCTTTGTTGAGTATGCAAGTAATATTAATTATCAATCAAAACCAATTTATAAAGATTTAGCTCATCCACAAAATGGTACTCAAGCAGTAAACTTTAAATCAGATAGTATGGCACTTATGCAAATATCAAATAATAAATTCTCAAGTTTTAATAGCTATAAAAAATTCAGATTTAATGAAATAAAAGATAAATTAAATAGACTTGATAATGTAATAAAAGTTGATACATATATTGATGAATTCTATAATGCATTAATTAAAGATGCTACTGATATTTCTAATGGAATTTTAACTTATCAATATAGTACTGCTGTAAGACATAAAATTTATTATACTTTAAAAACTAAAACAAAAGATTTTAGAGATGAGATATTTAAAGAAACAGCTCAACAAACTATTACTAATTTAGCAGAATAAAAATAAAAGGATAATTAAAAACAAAATTATCCTTTTTGTTTGAAAAAAATTAGGGACTTTGTCAATATTTAGGACAATAAAAAGAGGGGGGGGAAATATCAAAAAGATAAAAAATAATTAAACAGATAA
>CANRGA010000022.1 GCA_947630055.1 uncultured Bacilli bacterium | reverse complement strand
TACTTCTTTATTATATTATATTTTTCTTAAAATAAAAAGACCATTAACAAAAATTTACTTTGTCAACAGTCTGAAATACGTAATAATTTACGTATTTTTCTATTTCCAAGATGGACCAATATTAGTATTATCAGTAAGAACAAAGTCTGTCCATATATTCCAATATTTAGTATCAGTCGTATGTTTTCTTTCCTCTTCTGTAAATGGTCTATCTATAGTAAATTGTATTGGTTTACCTTTTCCTTCACCAAATTTTGTTATTAAATCATCTATAAATGTACTATAACAATAAATTTTCTCATAAACTACACCATTTTTTGAATAGTCATAACAACTTAGAGAATTGTTTACATAGCCATCAAGTTGATTATCATTGTATTCTTTTATAGCAGATATCATTTTTCCATCCATTTCAACTTTCATAGCAAAATCATTATAGTTAGTAACATTATCGAAATCTATATCATAGACAGAATCACCATTTTTAGTAATTTCTTCAGTTGTTGTGTAAGCTTTTAAAGATAAACCTGAATTTTTACTAATATTAGTATCATAACTCCAGTTAATTCCTAATTCTCTATCATTTGGATTAAGATCTTCTGATGTAATTTGTCTAAAGTCAATATTCAAGTTGTCATCTTCATATAGACAATATTTACAAGTACCTTTGCAATGACCATTTTCACAACAACTAGCAGCATATAAAGCTTGGTTTGCTACTTTTTGACCATTTTTATCATAGTAAACTATCTTACCATCTTCAACAGTCATCATACATTTATAATTTACTGTTGGCAAACAATGATCGCAACATTGAGCATTATATTGAGCTTCTGTACACTCCTCGCCACCTAAACAATAGAATTTATTATTTTTCTTAGTACATGTACCTGTACAATCTAAATCGTCTGGACAGTTAGGATTACAATAACCATCTTTTTCTCTTTTACAATTATCAACATTAACTATATATTTACAAACATATAAACCATTATCAAAATGTCTTGAGCCTATATCATAACTACCTTTTAAACATTCATCAACATTACAATTTTTCTTTGTATCAAGTAAATCAGATACAATATTATCTTCAGTACCTAAAATTCTTCCTAATGGATTAATAAGTCCAAAAGTATCATAATATTCACCAAGATCCTTAATTTTAAGAACGTAATTATATACGCCTCTTGCTGTATCAACACCAACAGGTAGAGCATTATCTAATTTTGAACCATTAGTAATATTACTATTATATTGAGCAGCTACTATTGCGCCATTAGGATAAATAGTAAAGAATTGTGTTGGTGTTTTATATGTTGCACTAACATTCATACTTTCTTTCATATTTATTACTTGCGGTACTTGAATAGTCCTATTAGAGCAAGAATATGTACCATTAATATTATCACAACCAAATATTGTTTGATTTTGTTTTGGTATTGTATTCTTCCAACCAGTTGGACAATTATTATAACCATCATCAGATGTTTCTCTTTCACATCTTTGTACAGTAATATCACTCTTAGTACTACTACCAGAAGCTTCAAAAACATTTGATTTTAAACTATCCATATATTTTTCTTGATAGTAAAATTCAATTTTAGGGTCAAATTTATATTCCATATTCCAATTACTACAAGCATTATATTGACTAATAATTTGAGTAATTCGATTATTTGCTGCGTTAAGTAAACTAGAATTTTGCGCTGTTTTACTACTTAGCCAATCATTATATGCTTCTTTTAATTCTTCTGATGCATATTTTAAATCATTGTCAAACTCTTCTTTATTAATATTATTTGTATAACATGTCTTGGTTCCATTAATTGTTGCACTTAATGTAAAGAATCTTCCACTTGTAACATTTTGTTGACCAGGTAATTTAATATCATAATTTTCTTTACACCATACACTACAATATTTATTTTCAGTGCTAATTATATCAGCTGCTTGATATGTATTGCCCAATTTATCTTTATTATTTACAACACAATATTTAATATTTTCTTTAGTTGGATTGGCACATTTATCTTGCAATTCTTCATAACCCTCTTTAATAGTAAGATTTGTTTCTCCATATTTACAAGTTGGATTATTCATACTACTTGTACAAACAATACATTTTCCTCTATATTTACTATTAAATTCATTACAATCTTCAGCAGGACCACGATTATTATTACAACTCGCTTTTAAATTTTCACAAGTTGGATCACACAATCTCAAACTTCCTTCTTTTTTTGTTCCACTATCACTTGTTGCTACCGATCCATTTGCAGGATATAATACATAGAATCTTTGTCTTCCACCTGGATTGCTAGCAAGTTCACACCATTTTCCATTTGTATTAATATTTGATACACTACCAAATTCTAATTCATAATGTATTTCTTGACAATTTTTATAACTAGTACTATTAGTAAATTCAATTGTTATTAATACTTTCTTTTCATTAGATACATAATTTTTAAAATTAATTTTTGAATTATTGGAATAACCATTTACTACTCTATTATTAATAGTTATTTTATAATTTACTCCTCTTTGAGCACAATCTTTACAATTAAATCTAAATGGAACATTACTAGCACTACCCATTTTCGTTAAATCTGCTGTATAAGTAACAAGTTTTGTATAAATTTGTTGATTATTTTCCTTTTTAACTGCTTTAATTTGAACATAAGGATTGTTTAATTTAACTGAAGCCATTCCTTCTTGTTGGAATTTAAGAGCTGCTTGCAAACCAGAAATTACTAAGTTTGTAGCAGATCCAGCATAAGACAATGGATCAGAACCACCAATACGTCCAGCAGAGTTATGACTACTAAAACAACTTTTTGTCCCACTAAATGAACTAGATAAAGAAGTACCATTGTATTTAATTTGATTTAATAAACTACTGACTGTTCCATTATTTGCAATTCTATTAGCAACATTTTGATGTTGTAAATGCATCCAAGTTGGAGTATCATAACCACTATTAATAGTGGTACATCCTGTTGATCTTGTTGGCCAGAAAGATTCATAAACACGCAATGCTATTTCTTTAGTAATATAATCACGATTACCACTATATCCAGTTCCAGCATTTAAAATAGTTAAAATACCATAATTATAAGCACTGGTATCAGAACTACTATCAACTGTTAAATTATAACAATTAACACTACCAGCAGAACCAGGTTTGTTTGGATTACGACAATATGCATTATAGCCATCAACATAATAACGATACCATACATTATAACTCATATATCTTCCTTGATAATAGATGCTAAAACCTACTGATGTTTTACTTTGAGATAACCAAGCAGCATGAGTAGTCTCAATACTTACAAAAAAGCAAAAAATTGATATTAAAAATATAAATAATTTTTTCATAATTTTGGCCCCATATTCATTTCTTTTCTTGCCTTTATTACTTTACCGACTTTAATTCCTACAAAAACAAGAACTATAATACTAACTGCTCCAATAAAATACCATTTATATGTATTTAAAAATGTAACAACCGGATCTTTAACAACAATAGTAGTTTTATCTTCGTCTTCTTGTTTTGTTTCTTCTTTTTCTTCTTCTTTAGCTATTTCTTTATTTAACTTCGTATAAAATTCTTCTTCATTAATAAATTTCCAAGTAACATATTTTTCACAAAGTTCAAGATCTCTATGTTCCTCACAAACACCCATATCATAATAACTATTATAACGTGGAATAGTAATAGTTTGTGTTTTATATACTTCATTTGGACAACTAGTTAAAAGAGAGGAATAAACATAAAATTTTAAACGTACTACTTCTGTGCTAGTATCCATTATAAAAGATATTTCATTATCTTTGGATTCAGCATTAGTTAAATCTTTCTCAGTATTTGTGGCCTCATCAACAACTTTTAAATATAATTCATCTGATAAATTTAAAATTGTAATTTTAAAACTTTCTCCTTCAAATGTTTCACCCATATCAGTAAAGTTAGTTTTGACAATTTCAGAATTTATTTTAACATTATTAGCTTTTTCTCTTAATTCTGACTGTTCAGTTAAACTACATATTGATGCCGCATTTACACGAGTTATGCATAATAAAAACATAATTACAAAGATAAAATACTTTCTCACTGGTTACACTCCTATCGTCTATAAGAATTTTAACATAAAAAAAATCAATTAGCAACAATACATAATTTAAAAATTGCGTAAGTTTTTAACTTGTGATATATTTAGAATGGTGATACTAAATGAATACCTTAGATAGATTAAGCCAAAAAGTGAATTTAATCATTAAACAAATTCTAATAATATTTTTATATTTAGGGCTTACTTTAACATTTAGCATTATGTTTTATAAATTATTAACCAGCCAAAATGTTTATTTAGTTAACCTAAGTTATATTTTAATTGATTTAATTACTTTAATAATTTTTTTGTTAATTTTTCGCAAAACAGTTATTCCCGATTTTTTTGACTTTACTAAAAAGAAAGAAAAATATATTAATAAATATTTAAAATATTGGTTAATTGGTTTATTAATTATGGTAACAAGTAATGGAATTATCAACTCATTTATTGGTTTACCTATTAATGAAGAAGGAAATCGTGAAATTTTATTTAAGTTACCATATTATTCTCTAGTAACAATGATTATAATAAGTCCAATTATCGAAGAATTAATGACAAGAGTTATTCTTAAAGATGCTTTTAAACATCATATTATTTATGTATTATTATCTGGTCTTATCTTTGGAGGCCTACATATGTTAAGTATTGGTAATAACCTATGGCAACTTTTATATATTATCCCTTATGGTGCTTTAGGTTGTGCATTTGCCAAAATGTATGATGATTCTAATAATATTTGGGTTAATATTTTTTTCCATTCACTTCATAATTTTGTCTGTATACTATTAATTTTTATAGGGAGTAATTTATGAAAAAATTTTTGATTACATTAATAATAATTATAATTTGTATCTTTTTATATGGTCGATATATTGAAATTAATAATTTAAAAGTAAATTATTACAATTTACCAAGTAACAATATACCTACATCTTTTAAAGATTTAAAAATAGTTCAATTTTCTGATCTTTTATATGAACCTAGTAACGAAAAAAATCTTAATAAATTAGTTAAAAAAATAAATAATGAAAATGCTGATATAATAATTTTTAGTGGTGATTTACTTAAAAATGGTGTTAAATATCAAGATAAAGACTATAATAAATTAAAAGATACTTTAAAAAAGATGAATGCTAATTTATATAAATATGCTGTAATTGGTGAAAATGATCAAAAATATTTAGAAGAATATAAAGATATTTTATATGAAGGAAATTTTAACTTATTAGATAATAATAGTACATTACTTTTTTATAAAGATGAAATTCCTATTAAAATAATTGGCTTAACTGATACTTCTAATATAGAAAACTTACTAGAAAGTGAACTTGAATATAAATACACATTGGCAATTACTCACAAACCAGATAATTTTGAAAAAATAAGCAATTACAATATTGATGCTACTTTAAGTGGACACTCTCTTGGTGGAATTATTAATATTCCATTATATGGTGGTTTAATAAAAAAAGAGGGCGCTCAAAAATATATAAATAATCATTATAAATTAAATAAAAGTGAATTATTTATTTCTAATGGTTTAGGGTATCATAAATTTAATTTTAGATTATTTAATAGTCCATCTATAAATGTATATAAATTTACAAACTAAAATATAAAATATTAAAAATGAGTTATTAATTTTCTTCTAATTAAAGTATCTTTAACATTACTATTAATTTCTCCAATACTTTGATTGGCATTAATAATTTCTAAATTACCAAATGAATTGTATAATTTTTCATAACCTTTCTTAGCTTGCACTAAAGATTCATAATTTTCATGTTTATTTATTTCAGAATTTCTTTCTTTAATTCTAGTTAATGCTAAATTAACATCTATGTCAAAATATAAAGTTAAATCTGGATTTTTAATAAAAAATAACAATTTTCTTATTAATTCTATAGGCTCTATACCATATAAATAAGCATAAGCTAAATAACACATTAAATAACGATCACATAAAATATAATCAAATTTATTATTTTTAGTGTGTATTTCTGTTGCTTGTTTTAATATTTCAATTCCACTTTTAAACTCTATTAATAAATTTTTAATAAGATTTTTATTCATATCATTAAGGGGCATATATTCTATTTTAGATATAAAAACTCTATAGTTAGTAATAAGTTCATTATAAATTAATTTTAATTGCGTACTTTTTCCAGAACCATCTATTCCTGAAAAAACAATTATTTTTGGTTTATTATGCATTCAAAATTCCTCCCTTTTTAAATATTTCACTATTTTATAGTATTTTTTATAAATTGTAAAGAAAAATGAAGTTAATATAACTCCTTAAAATATGATATTATTTATATTTATTTTTCTATAAAATTATTTAATTAGATTATTAAAATAATCACAAGATTTATTATCCAGTTTTATATTAGGAGTTACAATAAATTCATTAAAAGAATACCTATCTTTGTAACATTTTAATACATTAAAATCATTACTTTCATAAATTTCATAGAATCTATTGCGATTAATATTTTTGTCTACTTTTTTATCAACCAAAGTTAAATAATCTAATTGATGCGTATCATTTAAATCGTTTTCTAAATCATAGGTTATATTATCTTTTGTCATATCAATTTTTTCTATACCATAAAAATATTTTTTTATTTCACCAGATTCATAAACTAATTTTAGTTTATTATTATTAGCAGTAACTTTTACATCAGTAATAATTTTTTCTTTGGTAATTCCTAATAATTTATCATACATAGGATTATAGTTGCTTTGTAAATAATCATTTATATCATAATGCATATAACCTTGTTTGATTTCACCAATATACTTACATTTTGTATAATAGTAATAATTATCTTTACTACCAATTAATGTTTTTTCATTATTCTCACAATGTAAATCACTTAATATAATAACATTTTCAAATATATCTAAACCAACTCTTATTATATTATAACCAATAGTTAATATCGAAAATATTAAAAATATAATATATACTATTTTATTTAAAGTGTCTTTAAAGCTATATTCGAAGAATATATAATTAATAAATTTATTAACCAATTTTGTTTTAAAAATAAAATATGCAAATATGGCACCACTAACATTGAGAATAATATCATCAATATCGAAACTTCCAATATTAACAATAAATTGAATGCATTCAAGTGTTAGTGAAGTTATAAACATTGTTATAATAAAATTGAAACTTTTCTTATATTTCTCTGAAATAAGAGGAAGTAATATTGCTAGTGGAGTAAGCATTAGAAAATTACCCATAATATTGTAAAGTGCAAATTTCATTCCATATTCACTAGTTAAAAGTTCCTTGATAGAGTAGAAAGGGATCAAATTATATTCACGATATTTAGTAAAATCTAAAGTAGCAAATACATTTCTATTATTCGAAAAGCAAAAATTTAATATCATTAATATATAAGCTACTAAATAATATTTTAAATATTTCTTTCTTTGATTTTTTGATAGTTTTAACGAATAAAGGAATATTAAAATACATGGGATAATTAAAATATAGATATTTCCTAACTGTTTATTACTTCCTATTTGTTCTACATCATCAAAAACAAAAGATACTAATATAAACAATATAAAAGATAGTATAATAATTACCTTGTTTATTTTTTCTAATTTTTTATTCATATATAACCTAACCTTCATTTCTTTTACTCTACCAACTATTATATCATAGTTTTTTTATAAATTATGCTACATATCCTTCGAAATCCATTTTAAATATTAAAAAATTAGATTATAATATCCAAATTTTCATAAAAATTAAATTATTAATATAGATGATCTAAATGTGTGAAAAAATTAAGAATTGATAATAATTCAAAGCAAAAAATATTGTTAAATTTTAAAAGTTACTAAAAATACTTATTCAAAATAGGAAAGAGAAATATAATTTGGCATAAGTATTTGTATATTAGCAAATTATTATAATGTTTTTATATATTACTTAATAGGTGAAAATTCCGAAAACATAATGTATAATAAAAAGAAATAAATGTTAAATTAGGTAGAACTGAAATAAAATAAAAGGAGTTAGGCAATGAATATAGATAAAATAAGTGTATTTATAAAAAAATTAAGAGATGAAAAAGGATTAACTCAAGAACAATTAGCTGAAATGATTCCAATAAGTCGCCAAGCGGTTTCTAAATGGGAAAGAGGAATAACCATTCCTGATTCTTCCGTTTTAATTAGATTAAGTGAAATTTTTTCTGTAACTATTAATGAAATTTTAAGTGGTGAAAAAATTAATAAAACGAATGAAAAAGAAGTTAATCAAATATCTTTAACTTTATATAATGATTCTAAAAAGAAAAAGAAAATTATAAAAATTTTATCATTAATTATAATATTTTTTGCTTTTTCATTTTTAATATATTATTTTATTATTTCTTATCGCTCTATAAAAGTCTATACTGTTTCGGGAAATGGAAAAAATGTTGAACTATTTAATGGTATATTTGTAAGAACTAAAGAAAAATCATTTTTTAGAATTGGCGATTTTGATATTTTAAATGAAAATTATAAAATAAAAAGTTTATCTTTATATTATATTGATGAAAATGATAAAAAAGTAGTAATAGCATCTAAAGATGATGATAGTATTTTATTTATTGATTATTATGGATACAATGAATATTTAGATTCATCAAAAATTGACTATATCATCAAAAATACCTATATAGAAATAACTTTTGATGATGCAAAGGAAAAATTTAAATTAAATTTTGATGAAAATTATGTTAATGATTTTTTTATTACTAAAAGAAACAGAAATATTACTATTAAAAATGATAAAAAAATCAACTATGAATTAAATTTTGAAGATATTGAAATCATAAATAAAATTAAAACTAATTATAAATTAATTGATTCTAATTATGTATATACTATTGATGATAAAGATTATAAAAAAACAATATCTTATAATGATGAAGCAAAGCTTATTATTATGACTATAGATACTAATGCAGAAAAAGAAATTGAAAAATACATTTATAAAATTGATAGTAAAATCCTTATGTATAATAATTATAATAATAATGAATTTTATTTATTTAGAGATGGTAAAATAAATTGTGAAAATTGTAATAGTCAAAAATCCAAAAACATATTTAATAATTTTTTTCACGATATATCACTTACATTAAATTAAAAATAAAAAGAACTTATAAGTTTCTTTTATTTTTTTTGATTTTTTGATAAGTTTTAATTGGAAAGGAGAAAAAATGAAATTAAAGCACTTATTATTAGTATTAATATTAATCGCACCTAATTTAGTATTTGCAAAAGAAGTATATTTTAAAAATAATAATAATGTAACTTTAACAAAAAAAGAATATGATTACATAGTAGAAAGATTTTCAGAAAATTATCCATATATTATGACTCAAAAAGATTATAATAATTTAATTAATGATGAGTATTTAAATGGAAAAATTCAAATAGTAACTAGCAACAATTCTATTAATCCACTTGCTACTTATTATGAAACAGGTAGTAAAAGTATAAAAATAACTTCTGTATGTGTATCAAATCGCTGTAATATAACTGTAGTTACACAATGGTTTAAAGTTCCTACTATAACCAGTTATGATGTTATTGGAGCTCGTTTTGCGAATACTTCATTAATAAATTCACCTAATACAGTTGCATATACTAAAACAAATACTATATATTCAACTGAAGCTCAAAAATTTTCAAATGGCTTTGGCGTTTCAATAAAAATTCCTAGTGGGACAGGTTTAGAAATAGATCAATATTTTGATACAAAGCCTGAAGGAAAAGTTTATGCAAGTTATCAACATGCAAAAAGTAATATTTCTTTAGCAAATAGTAAAAAATATAAAATTGCAACTGGCGGTTTAGGTAATGTGTTTTCATTTGATAGTTCCGTCAAAGATAAATATGATGGAATGGGTGGTGTAAGTCTTAGCTTATAAATAAAATTTTAAAAATTATTTTTTTATTTATAATTGCTTTAAGATAAAATTAATGAGATCATAACAAAATATTCACATTTAAATGAAAATTTTGAAGTTACATTGGATTCTTATATGTTAATATATGATTTTTCTGATAATTGTGTATATTTAAATATTTATATTAATCTTTTTGATAAAATATTTGAAACTAATTTTATTTACTTATATCGTGTACATATAAAATAAAGTTCATATAAAAATAATCATTAATATTAAAGAATCATTACTATTTACGAGTTGTGCTTCTTTCATTATAACTTTTTAAACTTAAAAAATGTATTAAAACCAACTTATAAAATTTGTTGATGTATGAAATTTCATACTTTATAATAGAAAGTGGTGGTTAAATTGAAAAAAAATAATAAAACTTTATTTTGGATAGGAATTATTTTTATAGTTACTATTATAGGTTTATTATTTATAATATCTTATGAACATAAAAATGATAATTCTGACATTTTAATATCAAAAAATAATAATAATAATATATTATTTAAAAAATATCTTATAAGAGATAATTGGACTGTATATTTAGCAAATAGTTTAAATGAATATTATTTATATGATATAGAAGAAGATAAAATAACTTTAAAAGAATATTCAAAAACTTATCAAGAATTTACTGAAATAATTAAAAATATGATAATGGACTTGAAATATTATGATACTTTAAAATATGATAATTATAAAATGTATAAATCAGAGTATAGAAATATATCATTGATAGTATGTAATAATAAAAAAATATTCATTGGGCCCTTTAACATTAATTATGATAAAAACATAATGTGTATATAATTATATATAGTATATCTAATCATATTTTTTTCTTCTTTAATAGTAATGTCTAATTTAAAAAACAAATTGAAATAAATCATTACATATTAAGATAATGCTTTAATAACATGAATTTTAGAGCAAAGAAATTTTTAACATAAAATCACCCAAAAAAGTTAAGAATAATAACAAGAAAACACACAGTAGTTTTCTTGTTTTAGTTATAAAATAGTGATAAAATATATTATTGAAATTCAGTTAATATTATTTAATGTTATTTAGTGCTATTTAGTAAATTTGTGGCCATCATTCGTGTCCTAACAAAAAAGTCAGATTTTGAAAGTCAAAAATTTGATTTGGACACGAATTTTTAATAAATGGACACGAATTTTCTGGCTGATAGTAATCATAATTAAGGAGGCAAATATGTTTAAATTAGTATCAAAATATAAGCCTAGTGGCGACCAACCTGAAGCCATAAAAGAATTAGTTGAAGGTATCAACGAAGGCAAAAAACACCAAGTTTTACTGGGTGCAACAGGCACAGGCAAAACTTTTACGATTGCCAATGTAATTGCAAAAGTTAATAAACCTACTCTCGTTTTAGCCCATAATAAAACCCTTGCAGGACAACTTTATAGTGAATTCAAAGAGATATTCCCTGAAAATCATGTTGAATACTTTGTCAGTTATTATGACTACTATCAACCGGAGGCATATGTACCATCAAGTGATACTTATATTGAAAAAGATGCTTCCATAAATGATGAAATAGATGAACTTAGACATGGAGCAACATCAGCATTAATAAATTATCGTGATGTTATTGTTGTAGCATCTGTTTCTTGTATTTATGGTATTGGTGAAAAAGAAGAATACGAAAAAAATATGTTAGTACTTACTATTGGTGATACCATTTCAAGAAATAAAATTATTGATAAACTGGTTGATATGACTTACGAGCGAAGTGATTTAGATTTCCATCGTGGTACTTTTAGAGTAAGAGGAAACTCAATTGATATAGTACCCGTAAATGAAAAAGAGTCTGGTATTAGAATTGAACTTGATGGTGATGTAGTTGAAGCTTTAACTGTTTTTGATCCACTAACTGGTGCCATCAAAGAAGCTAAAAAAACAATTGCCATATCACCAGCATCACACTTTGTAACTAGTCCAGAAAAAATGGAAGAGGCTATCAAAAGAATCGAAGCTGAATGCCAAGAGCGAGTTAAATATTTTCACGATAATAATAAATTTATTGAAGAACAAAGAATTAAAGAAAGAGTTAATTACGATGTCGAAATGCTTAAAGAAACAGGATACTGTAATGGTGTTGAAAATTATGCAAGACACTTAGCTTTAAGAGAAGAAGGCTCAATTCCACCTTGTTTAATTGATTATATGCCTGATGATTTTTTACTTGTAGTAGATGAATCACACGTAACTCTTCCTCAAGTAAGAGGAATGTATAATGGCGATAGAATGCGTAAACAAACTTTAGTAGATTATGGCTTTAGACTTCCGAGTGCTCTTGATAATAGACCACTTAAATTTAACGAATTTGAAAGTAAAATTAAAAATGCTATTTATGTTTCAGCTACTCCAGGTGATTATGAACTCGAAAAAGCAGATAATAAAGTTGTTGAACAAATTATTAGACCAACTGGCCTTTTAGATCCAATTATTGAAGTTAGAAAAACTGAAGGTCAAATTGATGATATAATTGGAGAAATAAACAAACGCATTAAATTAAATGAAAGAGTTTTAATTACTACTCTAACTATTCGTATGAGTGAAGAGTTAACCAATTATTTAAAAGAAATGAATATTAAAGTAGCCTATCTTCATAATGAAATTAAAACTTTAGAAAGACTTAAAATAATTCATGATTTAAGATGTGGTATATATGATGTCGTCGTAGGTATTAACCTTTTAAGAGAAGGTATAGATATTCCAGAGGTAAGTTTAATTTGTATTTTAGATGCTGATAAACAAGGTTTCTTACGAAGTGACAGGTCTTTAATTCAAACTATTGGTAGATGTGCCAGAAATGAACATGGTAAAGTTATTATGTACGCTGATATGATAAGTGAAGCCATGAAAATTGCGATAAATGAAACTAAAAGAAGAAGAGAAATTCAAGAAGCATATAATAAAGAACATGGTATTATCCCTAAAACAATTAGTAAAGAAATAAAAGAAGTAATCTCTAATCAAATTGTAACAAAAGATAAAAAGAGAAAATTAAGCAAAAAAGAAGCATTTAACATGATTGAAAAATTAGAAGAAGAAATGAAAGAAGCTGCTCGTAATCTTGATTTTGAAAGAGCAATGGAGTTAAGAGATATCTTATTTGAATTAAAAGGAGAAAATAAACTATGAAAGCACTTATAACCGGGTCTTCTTCTGGTATAGGAAGAGATATGGCTAGATACCTAGCCAGTAAAAATATTGATTTAATTTTAGTTGCTAGAAGAAAAGATATGCTTGAAAAATTACAAAAAGAATTAAAAGTAAATGTAAAAATTATTGCCCTTGATTTAGGAATAGAAAAAAATGTCTATAAATTATATGAAGATGTTAAAAATGATGATATTGATATTTTAATTAATAATGCTGGTTTTGGTTTATTTGGTGATTTTAATGAAACAGATTTAGATACGGAATTAAAAATGATAGATATCAATGTTAAAACACCTCATATTTTAACTAAATTATTTTTAAAAGATTTTATTAAAAAAGATAAAGGATATATTTTAAATGTGGCATCTAGTGCTGGCTTTATGGCTGGACCTCATTTAAATACTTATTATGCCACTAAAAATTATTTATTAAAATTAACAATGGCTATTAATGAAGAACTAAGAGTTAAAAAAAGTAATGTTAAAATATGTGCTTTATGTCCGGGACCAGTAAATACCGAATTCAATAAAGTTGCTCATGGCAAATTCAATGTTAAAGGGGCATCTAGTGAATATGTAGCAAAGTATGCAATAGATAAAATGTTTAAAGGAAAAATGATTATTATTCCCACAATAAAAATGAAACTAGCTATTTTTGGTATAAGATTTATTCCTTATAGGTTACAACTAATAATTGCTTATCACATTCAAACAAGAAAAAACAAATCCTAAATTTTAACTTGGGATTTGTTTTTATTATACATTTCACATTTCTTTTCTAACAAATTAAAGTTACAACATCTATCACGTATATTTTTTGTTAAAGTATTATTTAAATACTTAGTATATAATGTCTTAGCCCTTCCAAATAATCTCTTATTATTACGATTTAGCCAAAATAATTGCTTTTTTAATAATGACAAATACATTCTTTCTTTTTTATTTTTACCCTTTGTATTTAAATCTATTTCAATTATATTATTTTTAGTAACTGGTAGCATATTATTAAAATTAATAACTCCAAGTTTACCATTATCTATTTTCAATAAATCTAATTTTGTTTTTAATTTTAAATGTTTAGGTTTAGGACTTGAAAGCGGAGCAAAATACATACATTTATTAACTTTAAATAGCACACCTACAAAGGGTCGCAATTCTTTTTCTTTAAAATTATAGGGTACCTTATTATCAAATTTTCTTAAATAGTCACAATAATCTTTATCAATTCTTACTAGTAATAATTCATTTTTCATCAAAACCACCTCTAATTTAATTTTAGCATACATTTGTTCTTGCTTCAATAATAAATTAAAACTAGAGTAAGCTCTCTAGTTCATTTTTCGTTTCCTCTTTATGGTGGGAATCACCGCTTTTTTCGTTTCCTCTTTATGGTGGGAATCACCGCTTTTTTCGTTTCCTCTTAAATGGTGGGAATCACCAGCTTTTTTACACATAATTTCTTATGTATTTATAATATACTATTAGGATCCTTGATTGTCAATTATTTTTTAATATTCTTGTGGTATTAATAATAGTAAGTAAAGTTACACCTGTATCAGCAAAAACAGCAAGCCACATTGAGGCAAGACCAATACCACTTAATATTAAGATTAAAATTTTAATTCCTATCGCAAATATTAAATTTTCTTTAATAATTTGATTAGTTTTTTTCGATATTTTAAATAAATCAATAATACTACTTAAATTATCATTCATTAAAACTATATCAGATGCTTCAATGGCTGATGCACTGCCAATGCTACCCATCGAAATACCTACTTTAGCAACTCTTAAAGCCGGTGCATCATTAATACCATCACCAACAAAAGCAACATCACCATCATATTTTTTTATTTCTTTATCTAGTAAATCAAATTTATCTTTAGGTAAAAGTTCATATTTAACATCTTTTATACCTACTTTTTTTGCTATTTCCATTGCAATATCTTTTTTATCACCCGTAAACATTTGTGTATTTATACCAATTTGATTTAAATAATTTATTGTTTCTTTAGCATCTTTTTTAATACCATCATTAATAGACAATTTTGCAATAAATTTGTTATCTATTTTTAAATATATGGCATTATCATTTGTATTAATACCTACTAAAGAAGATGAACCAACTAAGACTTCTTCATTTTTGACTTTAAAAGTAATCCCTTTTCCTTCTATTTCTTTAAAATCATTTACTTTAAAAGTTTTAGTTTTAGGAAATATTTTTATTATAGATTTCGCTATTGGATGGTTAGATAATACTTCGCCACTTACATAGTATTTAATAACATCTTCTTCACTATAATTTTTATTAATTACTTTTAAATCATAGTTACTAGCATCCCCGTTCGTAATAGTACCAGTTTTATCAAAAATAATTTCTTTTATTTTAGCCATAGCTTCTAAATAATTACTACCTTTAATTAAAATACCTTTTTTAGATGAAGCCCCAATTCCCGAAAAATAAGAAAGAGGTACAGATATCGCAATAGCACATGGACAAGATACTACTAAAAATACTAATGCTCTATAAATTGAATCTTCATAAGTTATGCCTGGAATTAATGGAAGACACAAACCAATTAAAATGGCTAAACATAAAATAATTGGGGTATAAATTTTAGCGGCTTTCGAAACAAAATTTTCCGTTTTAGCTTTTTTATCAGTAGCATTTTCTACTAAAGACAATATTTGGGCAACTGTACTATCTTCATAAGTTTTGGTAACTTTAATAGTTAGAATATCACCAACATTAATACCGCCAGATAAAATGGCACTTCCCTTTTTAACACTGACTAAATTACTTTCACCCGTTAAGGCTTTATTATCAAGTTTACTAACTCCTTCAACAACTGTCCCATCTAAAGGAATTTTCTCACCCTTTTTAATAATAATTAATTCATCAATTTCAACCTCACTAGGATCTACTCTTTTAATTTTATCATTTACTTTTAAGTTAGCATATTCAGGTTTAATATCCATTAAATCACTAATAGATTTACGTGAATTATTAACGGCCATACTTTCTAATATTTTACCTATCTCATATAGAATAATTACCATTAATCCTTCATGAATATTATTGGTAAGATATGCTCCAATACAAGAAATACTAACAAGTAAATTTTCATCTATGGAGAAATTTTTAACTAACATTAAAACTGCTTTCTTTAAAACCCTAAATAATAAAACTAAATAAGCAAGAATAATAAATATTTCATGAACAATTGGTAACTTAATAAGCATAGATAGAATAATAAATACTATTCCTAAAACTAATCTTATAACATCAAATTTGTAACTTGTATGAATATTTGCATTTTCACTAGCAAATACATCTGGCTCTACTCGTTTTATAATATCATTAGCTAGATTTAATACTCCTTCTTTTAAATCTGTATCGATAGTTACCGATAATTTACTATAATTAACTACGGCTTTTTTTATTTTTTCGTTTTTATTTAAAGCATCTTCTATTCTTTTAGCACAATTAGCACAATCTAATTTATTTAATTTATATGTATATTTACTCATTTGTGTGTTCACTTCCTAACATAAATATTTTTTTAACATGATCATCTGCTAAAGAATAATAAATACAATTCCCTTTTTTATAATATTTAACTAATTTAGCAGTCTTTAAAATACGCAGTTGATGGGAAACTGCTGATTGACTCACTTTTATTTTACTTGCTATTTCACAAACACAAAGTTCATTATCAAGTAAAACATTAATAATTTTAATACGGGTAGAATCCCCAAAAATTTTAAATAATTCCGCCATATCTATTGTCTTATCATCATCTAATAGTTCCATTTACTTACTCCTTAACTATATGAATATCTGTTCATATATAAATATATTATCACATATTATATACTATGTCTAGAGAAAATAAAATTGAATCTTAAATCCAATATTTAAATTTGTAAAAAAATAAGACGCTAACCTTTATAACGTCTTATTTTGATTACTTTTGAAAAAAGATAATCTAATTTTATAATTATTTACTTAAAAAATCAGTTATATAATTATCTAATTCAGTTAAATTAATTTCTTTAAATTCTTTATCTCTTCTTGGTTTAACTTCAACAATATTATCACTTATTTTTTTACCAATAGTTATTCTTAAAGGTATACCTATTAAATCCATATCTTTAAATTTAACTCCTACTCGCTCATCACGATTATCAAGTAAAACATCAATACCTTTATTAGTTAATTCTTCATATATTTTATTTGCTTCTTGTACTTGTTTATCATCTTTTGTATCTACTATAACAATACATACTTGATATGGAGCAATAGACACTGGTAAAATCATTCCATTATCATCATTATTTTGTTCAATAATAGAAGCAAGAATACGACCTGCACCAATACCATAACATCCCATTACAACTGGTAGAGATTTATTATTTTCATCTAAATAAGTTAAACCTAATTTTTCCGAATACTTAGTTCCAAGTTTAAATATATTACCTATTTCAATACCTTTTTTAAAGTAAAGTTTACCACCACAAACTGGACAAGTATCGCCTTCTTTTACATTAACGATATCACCAACTATATCATATTTAAAATCTTTAACATTGGCATTAATATAATGATATCCTTTTTTATTAGCACCACAACAGAAATTATGCATTGTAAGAATTTCTCTGTCAATTACTATTTTAGCATTTAAATCAATTGGTCCAGTATAACCAGGGACAGCATTACTTGTAGCAATTAATTCATCACCCGCAAAATTAATTTCTGATACCCCAAGTAATTTGCAAGCTTTAGTTAAGTTAAGTTCTCGGTCTCCTCTTACAAAGAACACTACCAATTCATCATTAACTTTCATAAGTAAAGCTTTAACAGAATTTTTAACATCTATTTTTAAATAAGCACAGACATCTTCAATAGTTTCTTTATCAGGTGTTGCAACTAATTCTAAATCTAATCCTTCTACACTTTCTTCATCTTTACTTACAACTTCAGATACCTCTAAATTAGAAGCATAATCACAATGATTACACAATACTAAAACATCTTCGCCAATATCCGTAACAGCTTGATATTCTTCTGACAAAGAACCACCCATTACACCAGTATCAGCTTTCACTATTTTATAATCAATTCCCATACGATCAAAAATATTATTATAAGCCTTACGCATTATTTGATAAGATTTATCTAATCCTTCTTCATCACGATCAAAAGAATAAGCATCTTTCATCACAAATTCTCTTACTCTAATAAGACCATATCTTGGTCGTGGTTCATCGCGAAATTTTTCAGCTTGTTGATAGATAGTAAAAGGCATATCTTTATAACTTCTAATAACATTTTTAGCAGCATAAGTAAATAATTCTTCATGAGTAGGACCTAGCGCATAAGGTTTATGATAACGATCTTCTAACTTAAACATACTATCTCCAAGGGATGTAACCCTACCACAGGCTTCATAATATTCTCTTGGTATTAAACTAGGCATTAAAACTTCTTCAGCACCGGCTTTATCCATTTCTTCTTTTACAATTTTTTTAATATTATCTAAAACTTTTAGACCTAAAGGAAGATACATATAAATACCTGCTCCTACTTTTTTAATCATACCAGAGCGAACTAATAAATTACCACTTTTACTTTCTTCATCTTTGGCATCTTCTCTTAAAGTATAAAAGAAATTTCCTTTTAATTTCATGATAACACTTCCTTTTTATTTATTATAAGCGAAATTTTAATTAACGTCTATCTTTTAATTAATGGTTTTGTAATATAAATGTTAAAAAAAATTCATTTTTCACTAATTTTTTATTATGTAGCGATCGAGAGATAGCTACGGATAAAACCACGCGCTATGCGCGTGAGAACCAAAGAGCAAGAG
>CANRGA010000021.1 GCA_947630055.1 uncultured Bacilli bacterium | reverse complement strand
TGCTATGTAGATTATTATTTACAAAGCATTTCTATATTTATTCTTCAATATTATGATAGTTACTAAAATCACAACCACAATAATCTTGCCGATATAAATTATACTTATGGGATAGTTCAATTGATTTCTTATAACCATCTTTTTTCTTAAAGTCACTATATAACCATTTTATATTATAAATACTAGAAAGCTCTTCCCCAATTTTATTTAAAACTTCGGCATTCTTATAAGGACTTACTGTAAGAGTAGTTCCAAAATATTCATAATTATTTTCTTTAGCTACTTTAGCGCATTTCTCTAGCCTTAACCGATAACATAGATGACATCTTTCGCCACCTTCTTTATCTTTTTCGTGTCCTTTAATATATTCTCGATAAGTATCATTATCATAATCAATATCTAAAATTCTTACATTAGGTAAATTCAATTCTTTAATTAATCTTATTTGTTCACTTTTCCTTTTTTCATATTCCCTAATTGGCTCAATATTCGGATTATAATAAAGAATAGTTATATCAAAATAATCTTTTAAATAAGTAATTACATAAGATGAACAAGGACCACAACAACTATGAAGTAATAATTTTGGGGTGTATTCTAAACTTTTAATTAATTCTTCTAATTTTTTATCATAATTAATCTTCATTGTTTTCATCCTTTTTATCTTCTGGATTTTCGCCATCTTCAGGATTTACTATTTTATCTTCTTCACAATTATTAAAATGGTTATTTTCACTATTACTATCTAAATATAAGCATCCTTTAGTATCGCCATTTTTATTTTCAATGGCATCATATATTTCTAAATAATCATTAAATTTTTCAATATTAATAGTATTAATATATACTTGATTACCATCATTCATTCTAAATAAGAATCTCTTATCATCAATAACTTTATCATTAATCATTGATCTACTATACTCTATTTCACTAACTAAACTTAATACTTCTTTATCAATTTTATTTAATTTCTTTATAAATTCTTTATATATATCATCAGGAACATAATTAATAAGAGTTGGAACTCCCAAATATTCTTTATTATATGGTATTTCTCTACCACTTGCTAAAACCATTTTTTTATTATTCCAATTATAAAATAATATTTTATCTTCTGTTATTTTCAATTTTAATGTTCCAAAATAATTTTTACTTATTTTAACATCACTAATTAAATCTATTTTAAGCAATTTATTTTTAATATTTCTTCTACTTACAGTAAGTATTTTAGCATCTTTTAAATCTAAATAATTAGCTATGTAATTATCTTTTAAGTAATAATTACCTTCTATTTTAATATTTTTAATAGGAATATTACAAAAATAATAGATAGTTAATCCTATTAAAAATACAATAAATAAAAAGGTAAAAAATCTTTTTGTATTAAGTTTTCTTTTTTTCTTTTTTTTATCCATTTTAATCCCACTCTATAATAATTTGTTCTAATTCTAATTTAATGTCAAATTTATTTTTTACTTCTTCTTGAATTTTTTTAATTAACTTTTTAATGTCCTCACTAGTTGCATGACCACGATTAATAATAAAATTAGCATGTTTTTCGGAAACTTCAGCATCTCCTATTTTATAACCTTTAAGATGAGCATCTTCAATTAATTTACCCGCAGCATATCCCTCGGGATTTTTAAAAACACTACCGGCATTTTTATACTCTAGTGGTTGAGTATTTTGTCTTTTTAATCTATTTTCTTTAATAATACTTTCTAACTTTTCTTTTTTCTCTTCATCTAGATAAAAACATGCTCTTAAAATAATATCATTATTATCTTTAAATTCCGTATGACGATAAGATATTTTAAAATCACCTTTAAAAAGAGTATCTATTTCATTTCCTCGAAGAACAACTATTTCATTTAAATAATCATAAATAGTATGATCTTTAACTCCAGCATTACCATATAGAGCACCACCTAAAGTGCCAGGAATACCAGCTAAATACTCGAAACCTTTTAAATTATTATTAACACATTCCTTAACTAAAGTGCCTAAAACGACACCGGCTTCTGCTTTAACATGTCTACCTTTAATTTCTATTTTATTAAAATACTCTAAACTAATAATAACACCATCAAAAGGCTTATCAGGTAAGATAACATTAGATCCTTTACCTAAAATATAATATTTAATTTTATTTTTATGTAAATAATCGACTAAAAAATATAATTGTTCTTCATCTTTAGGTTTCACTAAGTACTTACAACTAGTTTTAATACCATATGTATTATAACTTTCTAAAGAGGCATTTTCTTCTACTTCACCAAATTTATTTAGCATTCTTTATAACCTCCTTTATTTCCTTGTATATTTTTTCACTACTAGATGGCATAATATTTTCATATAAATTATTCTTTATATTACGATATTCTTCATTATTATTAAGTAATCCTTTTACTCTTTCATATAGTACTTTACTATCTAAATCTTTTTCTTCAATCATAATAGCTAAATTCTTATCTTGCATTGCTTTAGCGTTGTAATATTGATGATTATTAGCAACATTTGGACTAGGAATTAAAATAGATGGGACTTTAGCTACAAGTAATTCACTAATAGTACCAGCTCCTGCTCTTCCTATTACTAAATTACAACTTTTAAGTAAGGCACTTAAATTATCTAAATAAGGCATTACTTTAATATTACTATTAAATTTATTTTTACTAAATTCTTCATAGTTTCCTTTGCCTGTAATAAATAATACTTCATAATCTTCATTACCACTTAAGTTTAAAAATTCTATTAGTTTTTCATTCATCGCACTACTACCAAGAGATCCAGATGTAATTAAAACTAATTTTTTATTTTTCGATAAACCTAATTCATCTTTTCTAATTGGTTTCAAACTTAAAACATTATCACCAGAAGGATGCCCCGTATAAATACAATTTACATCCTTATCAAAATATTTTTCGCTTTCTTTAAATGATGTAAAGACAGCATCTACCCCTCTACTTAAAAATTTATTAGTTTTACCAGGAATAATATTTTGTTCATGAATTACACTTTTAATATTTAATTTTTTGGCAGCCATAATAACTGGCATCGTAACATATCCCCCAACCCCAATTACAATATCCGGTTTAAATTCTTTCATTATCTTTAGACATTTATTATAAGCTTTATAAAGTAAATAAACATTTTTAAAATCTTTTAAAATATTTTTACTAAAGCCATATATTTCAATTTCCTCATAAGGAATCTTATTTTGTGGAATTATATCTTTTTCCATTCTATTATGAGTACCAATATATAATACATCTAAATAAAGTTCTTTTTCTTGTAGTTTTTTAATTATAGAAAGTGCTGGGTAAATATGGCCACCTGTACCGCCAGCTGAAATAATTACACGCATACATATCACCTACTTAAATTATACAATAAAAGTATTTAAATTAGTAGGACTTTAAAAAAATAAAGTGTCAACTAAGTATTTATTTTTTAAAACTTTTTTGCTATAATAGCAACTAACTTTTAAAGGGGGATTAATTTATGACTAATTTATCTTTAAAATTTTTAAATGGTATGCCTCTTAAAATTGAGGAAAAATACTTTGCTAAAAAACGCGAAGAATTAGAAACATTCGTGGAAAGTGAACCACATCTATGTTCATCTTTATTTGCTAAAGATGTGATGTTTTCGCATGAATTAAAAGCTAATAATCAAATTGAAGGTTACTCTGATGATGTCAATTTAATTGAAGATGTTATTGCCAAAAAATATCATGGCAAAGATATAAAAAAAGTTAAAAGAATTATGAATCTTTATTATGGCTATAATTATATTTTAAACAATTCTAATATTAATGAAGATTCACTAAAAGCATTATATGATATATTATCGAAAGATTTACTTGAAGAGAAAGATGCAGTAAGAATGGGTACATATTATCGTACTGCTCCAGTTTATATTGTTAAAGGTGGTATTATATCTAAAAGTGTTGATGAACTAGATAAAGGAATACCAGAAAATAGAATTGATGAATTTATGCAAGCTTATTTTGATTTTTTAAATAATAATGAATTTAATATGAATATGACAGATGAATATATTAAAAGTCAAATATTACATTTCTATTTTGTTTATATTCATCCTTATTTTGATGTTAATGGGAGGACTTCAAGAACTGTCGCAATGTGGTATTTATTAAATAAGAAAGCTTATCCTTATATTATTTTTAATCGTGGTATTACTTTTAAAGGTAGAGATTATGATAATGCTATTGAAGATACAATTAAAAATCGAAATATATCTTATTTTATTTACTATATGCTTAAAACCGTGCAAACAGAGTTAGAAAAAGAATATATAATGGAATGTATTGCTAAATCTACAAGTAGTAAACTAACTGCTGAAGATTATCAAACTCTTCTATATTTACTTTCAATGAATGGTTTACTAACAGTTAAAGATTATGCTTCTATGTATAATAGATTTCATGATACTAAAAGATGCAAAGAAATATATGAAACGATGATTGATCCATTAATAAGTAAAGATATCTTAAAAGTAGTTAAAACCACTAATAAATTTATGTTTGATAATATTCCAAACGAAGTATTAGAATTTAATCCATCTTGTATGCAATATGATAAAAATAAGATTAAAAGTTTAGTAAGATATCGTTAATCATCTACAATATAATAAACATTACTATATTTATAATCTTCAATATTTTCTAAAATACCATAAGAAAATATTTCTAAACCTTTTAATCTACTCATAATATTTTCATCTAATATACTATTTAAAATAACTAAGAAATCTAACTTTTTAATATCATTATTAGTATTCAAAATATAATTTAATACTCCAACTTTATAAGTTTTATTACTCTTATTTATTTTATTTATAATACTATTAGAAAAACTCATCACATATATATTTTTATCTTGATAATCTTTAAGTAAATTAATAAATTTATCGATACTAGTGATATTTTTAATTTCAATTAAAAATATCTTAGAACTGCCTATATTTAAAATATCTTTTAGTCTAGGAATAAATTTAGGTAGTTCTCTATATAAATAATTACTAATTAATTTATTATTTAACATTGGATTATGATAGATAACAAATTCATGATCTTTAGTTTCTCTTATATCAAATTCTACTCCTAAATATTTATTATCTTCTAATGCTATCTTAATTGCTTCATAAGTATTTTCTTTTATATATTTACTACTTTTACCCCGATGTTTAATTAATTTAGTCAAAAAAATCACCTAATAAATAATATTAAGTGATTTTTATTTTAATTATTCTTTTTAGAAAAAATAGTTCTTACTCTTTTTTTCTCAGCATTAACTGGAGCAATAATAAATGGTTTATTTAATATTTCACTAAATACATTAAGTAAATCAGTTGCTTCTTCTTCATGACCAGGAACAGTTATTAATGTTCTTCTTAAATAAATAGTGACTTTATTAATAATATCTTTTACTTCATTATACATTTCTTTATTATTTAAAACAGTTCTAATAATATTTAAACATTGCTCTTTATTTTCAGTACCTACTATTAAGCTAGCCATTGGAATAGCAAGTCGTAATTCAATTAATCTAGGAATATTAAGTATTTTCAAAGCATATTGGGCATTTATTTCTCTTTTAGCTCTACTTACAATACGAGCTCCGCTAATATTTAAACAATGTTGTTGTAATTCTTCATTTTTTAAAATCATATAAGCACATCTAGCATTAAATTGTTGGTTACAATTTCTAATAATTCTTTTAGCTTCTTCATAGTCTTCTTTACTAAATTTATTTTTATATTGTTTTAAACTATCTAAATAAAAACTATACTTTTCTCCATTATTATTTAAAATTTTAGCAACTTCACTAATAAATAACTCATTATTACTAATATTATATAATTTATCTAATTCTTTTTCTGGTAAATTAAATAATTCATCTATTTTATTTTGAGGTACTTTATTTTGTCTTAATCTTGTTATAAAATTCATTTTTTGCCTTGTATTCATTATAATCATCACTTTCCGTATTGATTATTATAAATGATTATAATTAAATTTACAAGAAAAATATTTTCATTATGCAAATAAAAAAATTTCTAATTTTACTTAGAAACTTTTTTCTTATGAAACAAAATGGAAAAGATAATTATTAAAGTTAGAAATAATGATACAGATAATATTTGCACTTTATAAAATTCTGTATTATTAGTATTGGCTACTTCTAAACTTTTCATATAATTATCGATACCATTTACTTCTTCTTCACTTTCTTTATAAACATAGAATGTATAAGTAATTGAGTTATCTACATTATATACATCAAGAGTAACTATATTTTCACCTTTTTCTAGATTATTATCTTTAATATCAACATAACAGTCATCATCTAAGACATATTCAAATTCTAAACTATTTACATCATTATCTACTGTAACTGTATATTCATAAGTATATTCATTATATTTTAGTTCTAAATTACCATTTAATATTTTTAAATCTTTTAACATAAACATCACTATTTATAGTTTAAAAGAATTTAAAATATTTATACTAATTTAACTAATATTTCATTCATAATATATAATTTATTAGGATTAATTTTAACATAACCATTTTCATAAATTAAATCTTTATTTTTTATTAAAGGTAGTATAGGAAACTGATCTTGGATATTTACTTGATACTTTTGATAAAATTCTTTAATATTAATACCTTTAAGTAATCTAAAGCCTAAAATTATTTCATAAGTCATAATATCTTCTTTAGAAAGAATTGCTTCCGATAGTTTAGTATCTCCTTTTAAATAATTAGATAGGCTTCTTGTATTATCATAACGTACTCCTGAAATATAACCTGATGCACCACAACCAAAACCATAATACTCTAGATTTCGCCAATAAACTAAATTATGTTTTGATTCATAACCAGTGCGCGCAAAATTACTAATTTCATAATGGTTATAATTATTCTTTTTTAAATATTTACAAATATATTCATACATTTCATAATCTAAATCTTCCGGTATACTTTTTATCTTTTTATATCCTAAAAAAGTATTATCTTCAATCATTAAACTATAAGTACTAATATGTTCTGGATTAAGTTTAAGAAGTAATTTTAAATCATTTTTTAAAACATTCATTGATTCATTTGGAATAGCATAGATTAAATCTAAATTAATATTATTAAATCCCTTATTCCTTATTAAATTAATTTTTTCTTCTACTTCAGTATATTTATGATGTCTTTTCATAAATAAAAGATTATCTTCATTAAATGACTCTATGCCAATACTTAATCTATTTACTTTATATCTATATAATAAGTTAAGCAAATCTTCATTAATATCTTCAATATTACATTCAAAAGTAAATTCTTCTAAATAATCTTTATTAAAAATATTAGTGAGATTTAGTAAATATTCTATTTGTTTTAAGGACATAGAACTAGGAGTACCACCACCAATATAGATAGTTTTAATTTCTTCTCCCATATATTTATCTTTAATTTCTTCTTGCAATTTTTGTAAATATAAATTAGCCCATTCTTCATTATATAAAACTTTACAAAAGTCACAATAAGAACAAATGGATTTACAAAAAGGAATATGAATATATACTGACTTATTCATGTTTGCCTCGATTAGTTCTAGCTAAATTCATATTATATCTAGATAAGTTAGATAATCTTTCTTGCAATTCATCTTTATCAGTTATAAAAAATTTAACAGGATCTAAATATTTAGTTTTAGAAATATTTAAAGGCATTACTACTTCTCCTACTTGTAGAGCATATTTAAGTTGATTATTTATCAAAATTAATAATTGTTCATTAGTAAGTTGTTCTTGATGATAATTTTTTAATAATTCATTATATTCAGTATCATTAATATACATTAATAATTCTTTTATTCTTATTTCATCTTTATTTTTCCAAGCATCATAATACTCAGAAATATAATTAATAAGTCGTTGATTAGCAATATCTTGATGATAATTATCACCAACAAAAAGATAATTAAACGCCTTTTTTAACTGAGGATTATATTCATTTAGCATTTGAAATAACTCTTCCTCATCCATCTTTAAAATTTGGGCTAATTCTGGTAGATGAAGACGAAAAGTTAAAATTAACATTGCTAAAAATTGCCACTTTTTCTTGCCATTAAATAAATCTAAAACAATGGGTAAAAAGCAAAAATTAACATCTCTACTTTGGTAAGCTAAAATATTAGTTACTTTCATATTTATTTTAGAATCATTTGGCATAACTTCTTGTAATAATTCTTGATCGTTTAAAATATTGATAACTATTTCTTCAGATACACCTGTAATTTTAGCAATTTCAAATGGTGGAAGTTTATATTTTAAAAAATAATTAAGTATTATTTTAGCATCTAAAATTAATCTAAGATGTACCCGATCTTCATATTTACTTAACATTGTCATCACTTCCTAAAATACTTAAGAAAGCCTCACTTGGCACTTCTACTTTACCAACCATTTTCATTCGTTTTTTACCTTCTTTTTGGGCTTCCAGTAGTTTTCTTTTACGAGTTATATCGCCACCATAACATTTAGCTAAAACATTTTTCTTCAAAGCACTAACATTTTCTCTTGCAATAACTTTAGAACCAATGCTTGCTTGAATACTAACTTGAAACATTTGTCTTGGGATAACCTCTCTAAGTTTTTTCGTAATACTTTTTCCTTTTTCATAAGCAAAATCTTTATGAATAATACAAGATAAGGCATCAACTTTATCACCATTAAGTAAAATATCCATTTTAACTAAATTACTTTCTTTATAACCAATTAAATCATAATCAAAAGAAGCATAACCATTAGTTCTACTCTTAAGTTTATCATAAAAATCATAGACTATTTCCCCAAGAGGTATTTCATAGTGAATATTAACTCTTGTTTCATTAATATAATCCATCGCTTTATAAATACCTCTTTTATTTTGACATAATTCCATAATATTACCAATATAAGTAGATGGAGCAATTATATTTGTATAGATATAAGGTTCTTTAATCATACTTATTTTTTCACGAGTTGGCATTAAAGATGGATTATCTATAATTAATTTAGTATTATCAGTTAAATAACACTCATAGACAACAGTTGGACTTGTAACAATTATATCTAAATTAAACTCCCTCTCTAGTCTAGTTGTAATAATTTCTGAGTGTAGTAATCCTAGAAAACCAACATGAAAACCAAAACCTAAAGCTTCGCTAGTAACTGGTTCAAAAGTAAGTGATGCATCATTTAATTTTAATTTTTCTAAAGCTTCTTTTAACATTTCGTATTTGTTTGCTTCAATTGGATAAATACCAGAATAAACCATTGGTTTCATTTTTTTATAACCTTCTAAAGGTGTATCTGATTCTCTTCCAATAACAGTTATCGTATCACCAACATGAACACTTGATATATCTTTAATAGAACCGGCTAGAAAACCAACTTCGCCACTTTGCAAAGTATCTATTAATTCTTCTTTTGGTGTTTTAACTCCTAATTCAGTTACTTCAAATACTTTATTAGTAGCAAGCATTTTGATTTTATCTTTAACATTAATTATGCCATCAACTACTTTGATTAAAAGGACTACTCCTTTATAACTATCAAAATATGAATCATAAATTAAGGCTCTTGTTGGTTTAGTGATATCTACTTTAGGGGCAGGTATTCTCTCTACTACGGCATCAAGTAACTTATCTACGCCCTCACCAGTTTTACCACTACATAAAATTATTTCATCTTCTTTAAATCCTAAAACACTCATTAATTCTTTTTTTACTTTCGGAATATCAGCATTAGGTAAATCGATTTTATTAATAACAGGAATTATCGTCAAATCATTTTCCATTGCTAAATATAAATTGGCAAGTGTTTGAGCTTCGATTCCTTGAGCAGCATCAACAACTAAAATTGCTCCTTCACAAGCCGCTAAACTTCTTGATACCTCATATGAAAAATCGACATGACCTGGAGTATCAATTAAATTTAAAATATATTCTTTGTTTTGATAAGAATATTTAAGTTTAACAGTATTAAGTTTAATTGTTATACCTCGTTCTCTTTCAATGTCCATACTATCTAAAAGTTGGTCTTTCATCTCTCTTTTAGATACTGCATGGGTTATTTCTAAAATACGATCAGCTAAAGTACTTTTACCATGATCAATATGGGCAATAATTGAAAAGTTACGAATATTTTCTCCATTCATTTGTAACACCATAGTTATCATAACACAAAATACTTATTTTTCCTAGTAATAATAATGTCAAACAATTTTACACCATTTTGACAAAATTAACAAAATATGGTATAATTTGATGAGTTTAAGGGGAAATAATTATGCGTTATGGGTTAATGATTTGTATGCCAGGTAAAGCAAAAGAAATTGCAGGTTATTCTAAAGTACCTGGTTTTGATAATTTAGATGAAAATGCTTTAACGGATATTATTAGATTTACAACTTCATTTGAAAATAATAATGAATTATTTAATTTTCTAAAAGACACTAATTTAATACCAGAAGACTTACAAAAAGGTTATTTAAATATTGCTCTTTTTAAAGGAAAAAATAATATTGTCTTTCTTCCCTATGGGATTCCTTATGCATGTGATAAAAAATTCTATGATATTAATTATTTAAAATTTCATTTCTCTACTCATTTTCGCAATTTAGATTTTATGCATCACTTTATTTCAGAATTTTATAATCCTTTAAAAGATGTACCTATTTATCGAGAAGATTTAAGTTGCATTAGAGATGGCATTGAAACATATAAAAATGAAGGAATTATCGCTACTGAAGCAATTTCTGCCATAGAAAATTTTGTAAGAATATATTGTACTAAGAAAAAAGCAGATGGTAAATATGTAATTAATTTCTTAAATATGCACAAACTAGTAATGTTTACATCTCTTTATCGAAATAGACCTAGTGAATTAATAAAATCACCAAGTGAACTGGAAAGTATTAATGCAGAAATAAAACACTATCAAGAATTAATTAATAATGGTGATCTTACAATAGAACAAATTGAAACATATACTGATCGAATAAACGAATTAGAAAATGAATTAGATTTTTTAACTAATTTTTATCGAGGTGGTCGTAAATGAAATTACCAGATATAAAAATTTTAGATGAAAAACATAAAATACTTAGAACTACTAGTAAAGAAGTCGAATTTCCTCTATCTAAAGAAGATAAAAAAACAATTGAAGATATTATCACTTATCTTACTATGAGTCAAATAGAAAAATATTATACTAAATATGAATTAAGACCTGGCATGGGAATGGCTTTCATTCAACTAGGTATACCAAAAAATATCTTTGTTATAGTGGAAGAAATAGATGATGAAAAATTTAGAAACTATGTAATTATTAATCCAAAAATGGTAAGTCATAGTGAAGAATTAATTTATGTTGGTGAAGGTGAAGGATGTTTAAGTGTTAATCGTGAAGTTGAAGGTATTGTTCCAAGATATGCACGAATGACTATTACTTATCAAGATATTGATGGTAAAAAACAAGAAATTAGAGTAAGAGAAGATATTTCAGTTGCTTTCCAACATGAAATGGATCATTTAAATGGTATCTTATTTGTAGATAAAATAGATAAAAAAAATCCATTTAAAGATAAAGATAAAATGCGTGAAATTTAAAAACTAATAGATAAATTTACAAATCTATTAGTTTTTATTTTTATTTAAACATTTTCTAATTTTACCCCAACTACTTTACTGATACCTGCATTTTGCATCGTAATACCATATAAGACATCAGCATATTCCATCATTCTCTTTTTATGCGTAATTAGAATATATTGGCTATCCATTTTCTTTTTATTTAAGTATTCCCCAAATAAATCAACATTTACTTCATCTAGAGCAGCTTCTACTTCATCTAAAACAATAAATGGTACTGGAGATACATTAAGGATAGCAAAAAGTAAACAAATAGCAGTGAGTGATTTTTCTCCACCTGATAAACTTTGGGTATTATGAATCTTTTTACCTGGTGGAATTATAATCATTTCGATACCAGTATTTAAATAATCGCTTGGCTCAGTAAGTTCTAATTTACCAGTTCCACCTTGAAACATTATTTTAAATACTTTACTAAATTCTTCGCTTACTTTATTAAATGTCGTAATAAATTTTTCTTCCATAATATTATCCATATCACTAATTATTTCTTTTAAACTATTCATTGATACTTCTAAATCTTCTTTTTGACTCGTTAAAAATTCATAACGACTACTTACTCTTTCGTATTCAGCGATACTACCGGTATTGACTTCCCCTAAAGATTTAATTTCACTTTTTAATTTATGAACTTTACTCCGTGCTAAATTTTCATCAATATCGAGTTCATAATTTTCTTTAGCATATTCATAAGTCATATTATATTCTTCATTTAATGTAAGTAATAAATTATCTAATTTAACATTTAATTTACCAACATTTACACTAACATTATTAAGTTCATTAGAAATACTCCTGTATTCTTGATTAGCTTTATTAGTTTTATCTTCTAATTCTTGTAATTCATTATTTAAATCAACCTTTTTATTTTTTAAATCGGTTAAATCTTTTTCTAATTTTTCTTTTTCAATAGTTAAATTATTTTCTTTTTGCATTATTTTTTCAAGTTCAGCATCTAAATTATTTTTCTTTAAATTAGTTATACCATTTAAATCATTTTTAACTATTTTTAAACTTTCTTCTTTACTTTCTAGAATATTTATTTGACTAGTTTTTGTACTATTTAAATTAATTAACTCCACCGCACTTTTATTTAATTTATCGTTAATTATTTCCGCATCACTTGTAATACTTGCTAATTCTTTATTTAAACTATTTATTTTTTCATTTACTTTTTCTAAATTTAATTTATTATTTTCAAGTTCACTTTTTAAATTAATATTAGTACTTTTCTTTATTGTACCACCACTTATAGAACCACCAGCATAAATAATACTACCATCAAGGGCTACAACGCGATATTTATATTCCATTATCTTAGCAATTAAATTCATACTATCAATGTCTTTAGCCACAATGACATTACCTAATTGATTTTCTAGTATATTTTGGTAAGTATGATCATAACTTATTAGTTCTGATAAAATACCTTCATAGCCATTGATTTTTTGGAGTCTTTCTTTTACATCATCACTAACTAATCTAGATTTAATAATATTAAGTGGTAAGAATGTTGCTCTTCCTAAATTATTATCTTTTAAATAATTAATGGCACTTTTAGCAGAAGTTTCATTATCTACCACAATAAAATTACTAGAACTAGAGAGTACTACTTCAACTGGCATTAAATATTCATTTGGTACCTCAATTAAATTACCAATTGTATTATGAATACCTTTAAGTCTACTATTATTTAAAATACTTTTAACACTTAAAGGCATTTTTTCATTATTTAAGATATTATTTTCTAATATATCTATTTTATTTTCTAATTGTAATTTATTTTTAGTTAAATTATTTAACTCTTCTGTATATGTAGTTTTCTTTAAAATAATATTTTTATATTCATTATTTATTTTCGTATTTTCTTCTTCTAATACTTTAATATTATTATTTAATATATCTATTTCTTTATTAGCTATTTCAATATCTTTAATTAAATTTAATTCATCATTTTTTAAATTAATTAAATTATTTTTAATTTTATCTTCACTATATTCATATTTAGTTCTTTCAACTGTTAATCTTTTTTCACTACTAACCAAAGATAATTCTTCCGTTAAACTAATTAACTTTTTATTTTGCATATTTATTTTATCATCTAATTTATAAATATCTAATTTTATTTTTTCACATTCAGCAGTATCAGTAACTTTAGTCATTTTTTCTAAAGTATTAGTAAGTTCTTCTTCTCTTTTTTTATTATCTAAATATTCTTTATTTAATTTAGTAATATCTTTAGTAGTTAAAGCTATCTCCGTATTTTTAAGTTCATCTTTTAATGACACATATTGTTTAGCTATTTCCGCTTGTTCTCTTAAAGGATTAATTTCGCCGAATAATTCATTAATTACTAAATTGATGCTAGCAATATTATCTTGTGTTTTATCAAGTTTTCTTAAAGATTCTTCTTTTCTTTTTTTATATTTTAATACACCGGCAGCACTTTCAATTATAGTTCTTCTATCAATTGGTTTAGAGTTTACGATATCCATAACTGAACCTTGCGAAATTATATTAAAAGCATCATTGGATGAACCACTGTCAATAAAAAGATCGGTAATATCTTTAAGTCTTACTTTAACATTATTAATAAAGTATTCACTTTCCCCACTTTTATAAACACATCTTTTAACTTCTACTTCATTAAATTCACTATTTAAATATTTATCACTATTGTCAAAAGTTAGGGTAACTGATGCTTTATTTAAGGCATCTTTAGCATCACTACCACTAAAAATAACATCACTCATTTGAACTCCACCACGAAGTGATTTAACTGATTGTTCTCCTAAAACCCAACGAATAGCATCAACGATATTGGACTTACCACTACCATTTGGTCCTACTATGGCGGTAATACCTTTTTTAAATTCAAAAATAGTTTTATTGGCAAATGATTTAAAACCTTCTAATCTAATACTCTTTAAATACATAATTATCCCTACTTTGCTGATTTCTTATAAGCATCAAAAGCAGCATGTTGTTCTGCTTCTTTTTTGCTTTTACCAATACCTTTGCCGTAGATTATATTATCAATTCTTACTTCTACTTCAAAGGTTTTATCATGAGCTTCCCCATATTCATTTACTAAAACATATTCTAATGATTTCTTATCAGTTTGCACCAACTCTTGTAATCTCGTTTTATAATCGTCAAAAAACATAAAATCTTTTTTTATATAAGGAATAACTGTTTTATAAACATATTTTTTAGCTACTTCATAACCTAAAGATAAGTAAATAGCACCAAGAACACTTTCATAAGTATCAGCAACAATTGTATCATTAATATCGTGTTCTTGACCATGTCCTACTCTAATATATTTATCATAACCAAGTTGTTTAACATAATATGCTAGAGCTTGTTCACAAACAAAACTAGCTCTTTTTTTAGTCATTTCGCCTTCTTTATAGTGAGTATTTAAATAAAAATATTCACTTGTTATAAGTTCTAATACAGCATCGCCTAAAAATTCTAATCTTTCATAATTTTTAGATTCTCTATGCTCATTAGAATAACTACTATGAGTTAATGCCTCTTCTAATAATTTTTTATCTATTTTTTCTAAATTATATTCTTTTAAAAAGTCCATATAATCACCATAAAGTAATTATATCATAAAATCAAACAAATAAAAAATAGTAATTTCTACTATTTCTTATATTTTAATTATTCAATGATGATTCTAATACCACCGCGAGTCAAGATGATTTTAAAATTTTACATTTATATTTAATAAAAATTTTAAAAAAAAGAAGTTATTTTTCTTCTTTTATTTCAAAATCTTTAAGTTCACCATCACTAGCTAATATTTTATT
This sequence comes from uncultured Bacilli bacterium, assembly GCA_947630055.1. Lineage (GTDB taxonomy): Bacteria > Bacillota_I > Bacilli_A > RF39 > UBA660 > SIG200. Next base: position 4,667 of record CANRGA010000021.1, on the reverse strand, counting down.
AACTTTTTCTGTAGCAGTATTTAATTTATCACTACAATTTTTAGCAAGTTCCATAGCTTCAGTATACTTTTTAATTGCATCTTCTAAAGGTACATTACCTGCTTCTAATTCCTTAACTAAATTTTCTAAATCTTTTAAATTAGTTTCGAATGTTTTTTCTTCTGCCATTATTTTTCCTCCTTTTTATTTAATGTTCTTTTCATTGCAGCTGATATTTCTAATTGTATTCCATCTTCATCATAATTAATATTTAACCAAGTAGCAAATGGATTATATTCATCACTTTTATTTTTAATAATATTATCTAAACTAGAAAATAAGCAAATGATAAGATTTTCAATATCTAGTTTAACTACAGCAAGATCACTTAATCTTTTATCAACAACATTTATGCTTTTTCTTATTTCAACATTTCTAGTCATTTCTTTACTATGATCTTCAGTTAATTTAGTAATATTAATACTTTTTAATTCACTATCTTTAATATTTGTTATAGAACATTTTTTTATGTTTTTATTATATTTTTTTATATCATAGCCAGTTTTAACTACTGATACAACTGCTGATGCAATACTTACCAATGATAATGGTAATTCTGCCACAAAATAACCTAAACTTATCATTAAGATTACTATTAAAGCTGTTATAGTTATATTAATTTTAAATTTTTTCTTTAAATAATCAGCTTTTTGGCGTAACTGATGAGCTTTTTCAAACCAGACACTAGCTTTTTCATCAGTTATATCATTTGATAACTTTCTTAATCTAGAATCTGATTTTACTTGTTGTCTTTCTAAATCTCCTTTAATAATAGATGCTTCAACTACACCTTCTTTTACTTCTTCATACTTTTTAGCATATTCTGCTAATTTTTCTTGATCAACCATTATTTTATCTCCCTTACTATACTTTCAATTTCACCTTTATGAAATTTAATATTAATTGTATCATTGACTTTTAAATCTTTGCTGCTTTTTATTAGTTTATCACCTTTTTTAACTAATGAATAGCCATTACTTAAAATATTTAGTGGATTTACTAGTTTTAATGTATTTATTAAATAATCTAATTGATATTTTTTATTATTTAAATCTTTATCCATAACATTATTTAAATTAACTACTAATTCTTTTAATTTATTTTTATTATTAATAATAATATTAGATGGACTCATTAATTTAACTTTATTTAAATCCATTTCCAATAAATGTTTTTTATTATCTAATATTATTTGAATATTTTTATTAGCTTCCTCAATTAATTTATCTAATTTTTGTTCTTTTATTTCATATAAACTCATAGGATTTTTTAAAACAAAAGAATTTTTTAAATGATATAATTCAATAAATTTAGTATTAACTAAATTTTTAATATTTTTATTTAGTCTTATCTTAAATTGATTAATTAAATTTTCAATATCCATTTTTGTTGGTACAGCCATTTCAGCTGCCCCAGTTGGAGTTGGAGCACGAAGATCAGCCACAAAGTCAGCAATAGTAAAATCAGGCTCATGGCCAACAGCACTTATAATTGGTGTTTTAGCATTATAAATTGCTCTTGCAACTATCTCTTCATTAAAAGCCCATAAATCTTCAATTGAGCCACCACCACGGCCGACAATTAAAACATCACAGTTATAATTATCAGCAACTTCTATTTGTTTTACTATATTTGGAGCAGCATCAGCTCCTTGAACTAAACTAGGAAATAGAATTACTTCAGATAAGGGATATCTTCTTTTAATTGTACTCATAATATCTCTTACTGCAGCCCCAGTATCAGCAGTTACAACCCCTATTCTTGAAGGATATTTAGGTATTTCTTTTTTATGTTCTTTATTAAATAATCCTTCTTTAAATAATTTTTCTTTTAACTTTTCATATTCAATATATAAATTACCTAAACCATCAAGTTCCATTGTCTCAACATATATTTGGTAAGAACCACTAGTAGGATATGCACTAATACGCCCTTTTACCAAAACATTCATACCATCTTCAGGAACAAATTGTAAATTTTTCGCATTACTTTGAAACATAACAGCATTAATCCTGGATAAATCATCTTTTAAAGTAAAATATAAATGTCCTCTAGTATGATTTTTAAAATTAGATATCTCACCTTTTAAATATACCTTATTTAAAAATAAATCATCATCTAAAACACTTTTAATATAATTATTTATTTCACTTATATTTAAATATTTATTTTCATTCATAAAACCACCCCTTATCTACTCTTAAGATAATCATGATAAATATCTTTTATCAAATAATAATTATCACTATATATTTTTACATAATCTTCTTTATCATATATTTCTAAAGGAACATTACCATCTTTAGTAATAACTATTTCATCTTTTTCCATTTTATTTAATATCTCTCTAAAATAATCTGGCGTTATTAAATTAAATATATCTTCAAATAAAAGTAAAAATTCTTTACTAGATTCTTTAAAAAAAGTTGTTAAATCCATTGTAAGTCTTATTCTTCTACGATCAATATTCATTGCTATTTTAGTTTTATTTAACCAATCAACACCATCAACTTGACTAGATATAACATGATTAATATCATTTTCTAACAAAAATTCATTATCAAAAATAGCAAGTTGCATATCATCATCAGTAAAAATTATTCCCCAATTATTACTTCGTCTATCCCAATTACAAAATAATATATCAAATAAATACATTTTAATAATATCATTAAATAATTTAGGAATTTTAGATCCATAAACTGGATCATTCAAATATTTTTTTTCTAAAAAATCCCATATGCCATATAAAGAAGCATTATGTTCTCTTAATAATCCTAAAGAAAAAGCATCAACAAATTTACCATAATTATTTAAATCTTCACTAATAACAAATACTTCTTCGTCATCATTATATGGAAAAATAATTTGATATTTAGGGCAAAACAAACCAATTTCTTTGGCAATATAACTACCTAAAACTTCAGCTATTGCCAAATTAATCGGATAAGTATCAATTATTTGTTTAGCATAAAAACTACCAGCACTTAAATTTAATTTAGTCGGTTCTTTAATTGTTTCTATTTGTTCTATATCATCTAAACTTAATTTCATAATTTTGCTCCTTTTTGATAATTTTGATAATCAAGCCATACTTTAGTTATATCAGCATATATAGATTCATATTTTTCTATTATTTGGTCTCTTTCATAAATTACTAAAGGTACATTACCATTTTTAGTTATAATTACTTCTTCTTTTTCTATTAAATCTAATATTTTATTTAAATATTCCGGTGTAAATAAATAATACATTGATTCAAATAAAGATATATTTTCAGAAGATGCAGTATCTAAAAAGTAACTTAAATTAATTACTAAAGGATTTTTATCACTATTAAGAGAAACTTCTAAATCATAATCAATCTTTGTAGGAAAAGATGACATATGTGGCTTAGTTTTAGGTACAAAAGAATATTCATTATCTAATATAGCAATTCTATTTTCCGTATTGTTTTTAATAACACCCCAATTGCCTTTATGAAAGTCATCAAAACCAAAAAACAAGCTAAGAAGATAAGTTGCTACTAAATCTTTATATAATTTAGGATTATTACCATATCTTTCTTCTAAAATACGCCAAGATTCTATAACACTAGCATTAGTATTTTCACCTACTCCTAAAGTATTAGCGGTTAAAAATGGACCAATATTTTCTAAATCTTCGCTTAACATAAAATATTCATTAGTATTTAATTCATTTTTTAATTCTGGTATTACTATTTGATATTTTGGACATGTTACTCCTAAAATACTGGCAACTTTGGCAATAATTATTTCATTAAATGCATTAATATCATATTTTTTACGATATTTGACATAATAATTACCAGTTGATAATGTAATTAATATAGCTCCTATTTCTTTTTTAGCTTTTTCTATTTCCTTAAAATCTTCTTTAGTTAAGTTCATTTTTAATAACCTTATCTAAAACAGCATTAATAATTTTTCTTACACTATCATCACTATACTTTTTAGCAAGTTCAACTGCCTCATTTATAGATACTATATCAGGAGTATCTGTATATTTAAGTTCAAAAATACCCATTCTTAAAATTGCTGCCCCAGTTTTATCAAGACGATTAATACTCCAATTATTCATATACTTATTAGCAAGTTCATCTATTTCATTAATATGTGTAATTACTCCATAAACTATATCTCTAACAAAATCATTATCAATATCTAAATTATTTTCGATAAGTTCATCAATATTAGTTTGGGGATTACTTTCACGATATAAATCCCATTGATATAAAATAATCATACATTTTTCTCTTAATTCACTTCTTGTTTTTGCCATAACTCTTCTCCACCATTTAATTATAACATGAAATTACAAAAAAACATATGAGAAAGAAAAAAGAATGAATTAATCATTCTAAAATATTATTTTAAGCTTTCTTTTAACTTTTCAATTTCTTTTTCACTAAGACCAGTTATTTCTATAATATCTTTAATATTCATTTTCTTTTTTAGCATATTTATAGCAATATTATCTTTTTCTTCTGCTATGCCCTCACTAATGCCTTCATCCTTTGCTTCATGTATCTCTGATCTTCTTAATTTTTCCTCTTCTTCTTCATAACTTAAATGGTTTATTACTACTCCATCTTTCGTTAATGTTAA
>CANRGA010000020.1 GCA_947630055.1 uncultured Bacilli bacterium | reverse complement strand
GTCAAATGACTTTCCACTTTTTACTATTGCCATAAGTATATACATAAATTTTCTTATTATTGCATTTATTGATATTATTTTACTTAACGGATGTTCTCTTTGTGTGGTATAATAGTTATGCAATTGCAGAAAGAAATTATTATTTTTTACGAGTGTGATGCCGATTTGTTTTAAGTTTCGTCTTAATTTAGCACGTCCTCGTTTAGAAATATGTTTCTTTCCTTTTTTTTGACCGCTTGAATTTTCTTTAAGACTTAATCCACTCATTTTTAAAACTTGTTTGGCATGTTCGTAATTATTTAAATCTCCTGTTTCTGCAATAATTCCTATTATACTTATATATCCTATACCACTTATTTCAACTGCTTTTTCTACATAGTCAATTCGACTTGCTAATTCTATTAATTCTTTTTCATATTCCTCTAATTCTTTAAGCAATTCTTGAAATCTTTCATATAGTCTTTTTATTTCTTTTTTCGTAAAAGCATCCGAATTTATTCCATTACTTTTTTCACATAATTCTTTTAATTTCATAATGCTTTTTTTATTTGCTCGACTATTTTCTTTTGTCATTATTTCCGTTAATTCTTCTAATGTCATATCTTTTATTTCATTAGGTAATAACTGTCTCTCATATATTGGTTTGATTCCTACAGAATCTATTTTATACACTTTTTCTACTTCTGGAAAATATTTGTCATCCCACACATGTATTTTATTTCTAACTCGATTTATTTCTTTTTGTATATCATTATATATTTGATATCCTGAATACATATCTTGATATAATTCATTTCTTTCAATTGCTTTTACATATTTTCCTTCACTTGTCAGTCTTGCTATTAATATTGCATCTTTTGGATCACTTTTGGTTGGATCTTGATCATGTACTCCTTTTTCTTGCTTTACTGTATATGTTGGCATTAATACTGTTTCTTGTCCACAATCTTTAAAATACTTATCAACATTCAACCAATAATGTCCTGTTGGTTCAAATGATATTATTACATCATTTTTATTTTCTAATTGCATCGCTGCGGTTATATGACAACCTATTGCATCTAAATTTTCTGTTCTATCAAACCAAACTTTGTGATACACCTCCAATCCTCTAAAATCACAAAATCTTGCACAGCACTTTGTTTTTCCTATGTCTATTCCACATATCAAAGTTTCTGGTGTGATTCTTTCGATTTTTTCATTTACTCTCATAACTTCATCCTCCTAGATTAATTTTATCAAATTTTGTATTACTTGACTTGTCTGATTTTTATTATAAGAGTCTTTCACTTATATTATTAGCTTTTTTTTGCGAATTTCCTTTTTTTTCGCGTAAATTTCTTTAAAAAAATTAAAAATCTCTATTTCTAGAGACTTATTTTCTATTTTTTAGTTTTAATTTCTTATTTGCAATATCTTCCATTTTTGCTAAATTAATAAAAATCAGCAAAACTATAAACGATAATAACATACTTACTGATGGGGCAGTTAGAACATGACCAGCCATTAATGATATACCTAATAATAATGCAAAAATATAAGCACAAGAAACTATATTCCAATTAATTTTCTTAATTTTAATTAATCTTTTAATAATATTAATAAATACTAAAATATAAGGTAAAAGATATATAACGAATCCTAATATTCCACAATGGAAGAAAATATCTAAAATATCAATTTCAATAGTTCTTTCAATATTTGGATTATTTACTTCACTAGTACTAGTAAAACCAATGCCTACTAATTTAGAACTTAATCTAGATACATCATAAATTTCTTTTGTTCTTAAATAGAAATTATAACGTCCACTTAATATTAAATTTAATATTTTCTTTTGTTTTATATTTTCATTTGTCTCTTTTTTATCATCTTTATTTTTATCTTGTTCAGTCGATACATTTGGTTTACTATCTTTATCTGCTTCTTTATCTGTTTCTTTATTATTTTCTTTTTCTACATCAACAATTAAATTTTTACCCTTAGTTACCATCTTATCTATTTTTCCCATCATAACACCATTATAAGTGGCCAAAACAGCAAAACAAATAATTGTCACCATAAATAAAACATTTTTCCAATTACGTCCAATTAACCATCTTACTAAATAATAGATTAATACTGCAAATACTCCTAAAAAAGCTACTTTAGTACCAATTAAAAGTGTTGAAAATACAAATAGTAATACAAGCCATAGATTTTTTAATTTATGATCTACTGCAGTATTTAAAAATTCAAATAATAAAATTATTGTTACCGGACTAAGTTCATTAGCGGCATAAAACCAACCAATAAATCCATCATGTTGATCTCTTTGATTAAAGAAATAAGATGAATAAGCTGTATCAGTTATAAAAGGAACAAATAATAAAATTAAATATTCAATAAACAACCAACTAAAAATTTTTTCAACTTCTTTTAAACCAATATTATTTTCAAAAATATAGGCATATAACAAAATAGTAAAAATAGGGAAATAAAAAATTTTAAATACTTTAATTAATTCACTAATAATACTACCAAGAGATAACATACTATATCTATTTAAAATAAATAAACCTACCCATAGAAATAAAATAACTAAATATACTATTAATATCTTTTTTAATTTAGTATTTTTTGCTTTAAAGAAGAAAAACCAAAAGAAATAAATTAAAAATAATCCTTTAAATATAACTCCAATTGAAACTGATATTGTTAAATATCTTCGAACAAAAGAGTTGGCAACATCTAATATAGGACATAAAAGCATATATACTAATAATATATAATAATAAATTTTATTTTGCTTTGTCATATTACCACCTTTACAAACATTTAAATTATAACATAATGAAGATTAATTCTACAACTTATTATTTTGAGAATTTTTCTATTATAGCATCTGCTATTCTTTTACTAGCAAAACCATCACCATAAGGATTATTAGCTTTACTCATCTTTTCATAAGCATCTTTATCTGTTAATAATTTTTTAGTTTCTTCATAAATAGTATTTTCATCAGTTCCGACTAATTTTAAAGTACCAGAAGCAATACCTTCAGGTCTTTCTGTCGTATTTCTTAAAACTAATACTGGTTTTCCTAAAGAAGGCGCTTCTTCTTGTATACCACCACTATCAGTTAAAATAATATAGGCTTTATTTTGAAAATTATGAAAATCAAAAACTTCTAGTGGTTCAATAAGTTTAACTTGAGTACAGTCTTGAAATATTTCATTTGCTACTTCTCTTACTCTAGGATTTAAATGAATTGGATAAATTACTTTTATATTAGGAAATTCATCTACTATTCTTTTAACTGCTTTAAAAATATGACGCATTGGTTCACCTAAATTTTCTCTCCTATGAGCTGTTAAAAGAATCATTTTATCATCTTTATTTAACCATTCTAAATCTTGATGAGTATAAGTATCAGAAATAGTTGTACTCATCGCATCAATAACAGTATTACCTGTCACATATATTTTATCTTCAGGAGTATTTTCTTTTAATAAGTTTTCTTTACTTAAGTTAGTTGGAGCAAAATACATATCAGTCATACAATCAACCATTTGTCTATTCATCTCTTCTGGGTATGGACTATATTTATCATTGGTCCGAAGGCCTGCTTCAACATGACCGATCGCAACTTGATTATAAAATGCTGCTAGAGCTCCTGCAAAAGTAGTTGTAGTATCACCATGAACTAAAACAATATCTGGCTTACATTCCTTTATTACTTTTTCTAAACCATTTAAAGCTTTAGTAGTAATATCTCCTAAAGTTTGACCTTGAGCCATAATATTTAAATCATAATCTGGTTTTATTTTAAATGTTTCTAATACTTGATCAAGCATTTCCCGATGTTGTGCTGTTACACAAACAATGCTTTCAATTTCGCATCTACTTTCTAATTCTTTAACAAGCGGAGCCATTTTAATAGCCTCAGGTCTTGTACCAAATATACTCATTACTTTAATTTTTTTCATTTGAACCTCGTTTCTTTTTTTAACTTTTTCACTTTAAAAATAAATTTAACATTATTTTGATAAAATCTTTTACATCTTTTAGGTTCTTTAATAAGTCTATATAACCATTCTAAATTTAATTTTTGAATTATTTTTGGGGCTCTTTTTTTAACACCACTTATAACATCAAATGATCCCCCTACACCAACAAATATTCCTTTTTTAAATTTATTTAAGTGTTTATAAATTAATAATTCTTGATTAGGTATACCTAAAGCTACTAAGCAAACATCAACATTAGTATGACTTAATTCTTGAAAAAACTTATCTTTATTTTCGACATAACCATTTTCTACTTTTACTAATTTAATATTAGGATATTCTTTATTTATTTTTGCCTTTAGAGCTTCTATTACTTCCTCTTTAGCTCCCAGTAATGCTAATTGATATTTATTTTCATTACATACTTTTAATAAATGTTCAGCTAAATCTACTCCGGTAATTCTTTCTTTTACTTTATAATTTAAAATATGACTTGCTTTAACAATACCAATACCATCAGGAATTAAAGTTACTTCCTTATCTAGTAACATTTTATTTATCGCACTTTCATTAATACCATAAGTAAATGTTTCCGGATTAGCAGTAATAATGAACATTTTTTTCTTATTTTTCAAATTAAGTTCTACTTCTTTATAAAAATCAGTTGTACTTTTAGCATATAACTTTTTAAAATAATCAATCATTTACTTCACACTTTCTATAAAATTTAACCACTTTTCTTTTATATTGTCAAAACTATAATTTTTGGCAATTTCTCTACTCTTTTCACTATACTTTTTTAATAATTTTTTATCATTTATAAGTTCAATAACTTTTTTTGCCATTAATATTTTATCACGATTAGCAATTAAATAGCCACTTTTACTATCTTCTATTATTTCTTTAGCACCTTGGGCACTACTAAATGCTATTTGTGGAACACCAAATGATCCGGCCTCAATTAAAACTATCCCAAATGATTCTTCATAAGAACACATTAAATATAATGATGAATTTAAAAGATATTTATTGATATAATCTTTATTTTGATAGCCATGTAATGTAATACTGTCATTTAAATTTAAAGCAGTAATTTTCTCTTTAATTGTATTAAATTCATTACCATCACCAATTATATCTAAATGAAAATCATTATCTTTATCATGAATAATTTTAAATACATCAATTAAATCTAAAAATCCTTTTTCTTTTGATAATCTACCAATGGAAATTAAATTTTTATTATTTAATTTTGCTTGTTTAGTTGGATAGTAATCTAATGAATTAGGAATATATACACATTTAATATGAGGAATTTCTTTAGTATAAAAATCATTTAATTCTTTAGAAACTGAAACTAAATAATCAATATTTTGACAAGCTTTCTTTAATTTATTTATATATTTTACATTATTATTATGATGACAATGTTCTTCCGTAATAGTTATAATTTTTTTATGCGTTTTATTTTTAGATACATATTTATTTAAAATTTTAGCTATATCAACTCTACTAGAAATTATAATATCAGCATCTGTATTCATAATATATTTTTTCATAGTATGATATTTTTGATATAAAATATTTATACTTTTTAAGCCCGCTTTAAATGCTTTAATAAATCTTTTATTATGAAGATAACTATTAAATTCTTCTCTATTGGGAAGACAATTTGTTAAATATTTAACTTTAACTTTGGGATCTAAAGCAAATGCTGGTTTATTATTAAATTTATAAGTAATAGCAAGTTCTACATCATATTTTTGCACTAAAGCATTGGCTTGATTAATGATAGATTGTTCCACTCCACCATAATTTAAATGTAATCCTAAAATAGCAATCTTTTTCATATAATCATCCTTTATTCCTAAATATTTTATTATATAAATTAGCTTTATTTTTAGTATTTAATCTTAATTTTAAAAATTTAATAATTTTATATTTAAAAGATTTTTTTTCACCTAACCAAGAACCAGTAAAAATATGAATAGAAACAGAATCTTTAGAAGGATTACATAAAATGTTATCAGGATATACAACTAAACCATCTTTTAATTCTTGATATTTATTGCCTAACTTGCATTTATAATCTTTAATTAAGATATCTGAAACAGATATTGTATTATTATTAGCAAAATTAAATTCATAATTAGAAAGAGTATCATAATATTCTAAAATTTTTTTACTAAATGAATGATGAGGTTTAGCCCCAAAAACTGCTGTAAAAGGATGAGTAGCATTTTCATAACCAACAAAAGCATCATGTTTTAAAAATTTATCAAAATTATCTAAAATAATGACATCGGTATCTAAATAAATTCCACCTTCATGATAAATAACATAGGCTCTAATATAATCACTAACAAAAGCCCATTTTTTAGCTTTATAAGCGGCCTCTAGAAAAGGATGAGAATTCATATCAAAATTATTTTCATTCCATTCTTTGATCTCATAACCCTTTAAATGTTTAGACCATGTTTTCATACATTTTTTAATATCTTTTGGCTTTTCTTTTCCACCTACCCATACATAATGGATAATCTTTGGTATTTTAGTTTTCATAGTACTCCTTTCTATTAATATTATTTTTGCTTTTTATTTAATTCAATTTTTACATAAGGATATATACATAAAAATTTAGTTACTGTAGTTATTATATCAACATCTTCTTTTTTATTTACAACTATTTTATTAAATCCTTTGTTCATTTCCTCAATAATCTTTTTATATATAGGAGAAAGATTATTATTTAATAAGTCATTATTAAATTTACGCATATCTTTACCATAATAAATAAAATCTTTTTTACTTATCGAATTTATTTCAATACTTCTTTTACTATTATTTTTATAAAATAACAATAAATTATTTAAAAAGATATTATTATCTATTTCCATCTTAGTAAATCTTTTATTTAAAATAAACTCGATTATTTTACCTTTATCTTTAGTTTCTCTATTTAAGTATAGAGGGTGATATGGTAAATGAATTTTATTAAATACGCGATATATAAAATATTGTTTTTCATAAAATGGTAGAGCAAAATATTTCATTAAACGAGTTGCACATCTTATTTCCCCATTTACAACATTTAATTTACCAACCATATCATTAATATAATTATTTTCATAGACTCTATATTTAAAAGAAGGAAAAGAATAATTTGCAACATTTAACATATAAGGATTATCTTTTAAATTAAGCCAAAAAGGCATATTCCAAATTAAATAATTTTCTTTTACTTCGTTAATAAACACTTCTTTTTTATGAAAAGCTACATCAACATATAAATTTCGACCAAGCCATAATAATTGTAAAGCCATCGTAGATTTTCTCTTTTTGTAGTTATTTACTTTTTGTAAACCTATTTTTTTAGAATTTCTATCGATTATATAATAATCCGCGATTAAAGCATCAACATCATTATTTTTTAAATAATTATTAGCAGTAGTTAAAGCATTCTTACATATTAGATCATCAGAATGTAAAACATATACATAATCACCAGTTATAGCATCTAATGTATTTAAAATGGCATTTAATTGATCTTTATTTTCTTCATAAAAATATTTAATATTTTTATCTTGATGTTCTTTGATAAACTTTTTAACTACTCTATCAGTATTATCAGAAGAACCATCATTAGATATTAAAAGTTCCCAATTAGAACAATCTAAATTAATAACGCTATCTAAAGATTCTTTAATAGTATCTTCATCATTATAAGTAGGCATAATAATTGTAAATTTTAAATCATCTTTAACTTTTTTAAAGACATTTGCTACAAGCTCACCCATAAAGAATCCTAAAATTATGGTAACTATTAAAATATCTAAAACATTTCCAGAATAATAGGCTGCACACAGAGAAATACCTATTCCTAATAGATAAAAGACATTTTTTAAATTTAATTTGTTTTTCATATCAAGTAAGATTTTTATTATACAAATTAAGGTTATAAATACATACGGCATAATTAATAATATTAAACCTAATATTCCCAAAGTATAATATTGAGAAACAAAATCTTTTTCTAAATCAAATATTTGGCCCATTCTAGCAAAAGTTATACCAAAATAATCATCATATTTATTATTATTAATTTCTTTAACTCGTTTAAGCATAAGTTCTTCAACATATCTAAAATTTGTTCTTTCAGCAAGTGACATATTCATTATATTAAACCAAAATTCAACATCATATTCGTATGGATAAGAAACGATAATAAATTGCGGATTAATATGATAAAAATCATAATTATTAGCAATAAAATCTAATAACAATTCATTTTTTTCTTCTTTAGTTAATTCTTTAAACATTTCCTCTAATGATTTATCAACTTCACCATTTATACCCTTTTTATCTCGATATTTTTGCTCAACATTTTTATATATTTCAGCATAATTTCTCGCAAATATTTCTTTATTTTTTTCTTCATATTCAGCAATATTTTCTTGTTCAACTGAAGTTCTACTTGCTGCTGGCGATGATGGAATTGTATAAATTGTTACACCGATCATTAAAATTAAAAATAAAAGGACTGAATTTTTATATTTAACTTCTTTTTTTATTAAGGTGAAAAATAAATATATTATAAATGCTAAAATAGTAATAATCGTAAAACCATAAGTACTGACTTTTGTTCCTAACATAAATGTTCCTAAAAAAGTCAATATTAGTAGTAGACCATTTTTTATATTAGAATTTTTAATAAATATATAATACATTACAGATGTTAATAATACGAATAGTGATGCTAAACTATTAGGAGAGTGAAAAAATCCTTTACTAGCTAAGCCATAATAATCTAAATTACATTGGTTTTCTTGAAACCAACAAAAGATATTGCCTTTTATTGGTTCATTACTATATGATCCGAGTGATATTTTTAATAAATTAGTAACTACAATACTACCACATATAATAACTATTAAATAAGTAAGAATTTTTTCAATTTTTTTATCATCAAAATTATAATGCCAAGAAACATAAATTATACTTAATGGCAGTAACATTCTGATTATATAAAATATTTCACTAAGTAAATTATAACCAAAATCATAGCCATCATAAAATTTTGTAAAATGCAAAGCATTTAAATGATGGAATATTGCATAAAGTATTACTAAAGCACCATAAATAAATAAATATTTATATTCTTTTGTATTTTTATTAGAAAGTAAAAACAATAAGCAAATAATAAATATACCGACTACTCTAACAATAGTAGCTGGGGAAAAAGAAAATAAACCAATATAGTTTTCATCAAACAAAAAATAAAAATCTAATAATGGTTGAATTATTAAAAATAATAATAATATTTTTTCTACTAAATTATGTTTTGTTATAAAGTTACTTATTTTTTTCATTTATTTACCTCTCTCATTATTCACTATACTTTCCTCTAACTTTGATAAACTCTATTCCTCTATTAATTAAAACTCTAAATGATTTAAAAATTACCATATAAATTATAAATAAAATAATAAATACAATTATAGCTGCAATAACAACATTAAAAATCCAACCGAAAGCATTACCACTACTTAATGCTAAACTACCTACTGCTAACATTAATAAACATGTTGTTAGAGTTGACAAGCAATAAGTTAAATAATATTTTAATACAGGCTTTTTAAATATATTTTTATAAATATATATTGGCGCTTCGATATAATAGGTTAATTGTAATGCTATAACGCTTCCTATCAACACTCCCAGTATACCATATTTAAATATTAATAATAAAGATAAAGATATATTTAAAATTGCTTCAAATATAGCTGATTTTTTTGTTTCCTTAAATAAACCTTTACTATTTACGGTTATAACTAATGCTCTTTGGGCGATGGTTTGATAAGTTACTAAACAAAAGAAAAATAAAGTTATATTATTTACTAAGTATTCATGACCTACCCAAAGAATAATTAAATTATTTAAAAAGCCATAAAGCATAATACTGACAAAGCTAGATAAAAATAAGAAAAAAATATTTGTTTCACAAAATACGCCATAAGATTTTTCGGTATTTTCTTTATTTAAATGATTAGCAAAACTTGGAGTAATGGCACTAGCAATAAGATAAATAGTATCTGATATAAATTTTGTTACATAAGTATATGATGTATAAATAACTACACTTAAAGGACTTACAAATGTTGATAGCAAAACAACATTTGTATTTACATTAACTAAGCCTGATAATTTTTGATATATTACATCTCTAGTTCCTGTTAAATATTTCTTATCATATATTTTTTCATCTTTAAGCCAATCATACATTTTATAAATTTTATTATTTATATAAATATTCATAACTAAAGTAATAATTATTCCTGGTATTAATACTAATAAATAATCAACACCTAAAATTACTAATAGCATTTCAATTAAAGTTTCAATTATTTTAATACCTTTTACTAAATAATTAATTTTATATAATTTTTGATCAGCTTCTAAAACTGATTTTGGAGCTGCAAAAAAATATTCAATTACATTTCTAATTATAAAAATTAAAAAGATAATTTGAATGTATATAATAGATACATTTGCTTTAGTAAAATAATGAACAAAAAAGCTTAAAACAAAAGAAATTAAAAGCATTACTATGCCAATAAAATTATAGAATTTTTTCGATGTACTAAAAATTCGATTAATTTCTTTTTTATCTTTTTTACTAAATGCTGCATATAGTTTCTTATTTAAAAGTAAACCAAAACCAACATCCGCAATTGTTATATAACCAAAAATTTGATAAAACAATTGATTTAAAGAATAAATATCTGTTGATAAACCATTAACAAAAACTTTTACTTTTAAAAAACCTAATAAGCCAATTATTAAGTTAAAAACTACTATTGAAACTATATTTTTTAATGAGTTTTTTGTTCGCAATTTGAATCACTTCATTCCTATAGTATTTCTTTTATTTTTTGTTTTTTTACTTTTTTTATTAGTATTATCTTTAGGGTGATGATTATATAATATATCTGTTTTTAAAATAACAAACAATAATAGAATTAATAAAATACCATATAATATTATGGCTTCTCTACTATCACCAATAACATAAAGAATTGATATTACAGAGAATATGATATTTATAGAATAAATGATTAATATACTAACTTTTGGTGTAAATTTCATTTTCAAAAGTTGATGATGGAAATGTTCTTTATCCGGTGTGCCAATATTTTCTCCTTTTAATAATCTTCTTAAGATAGCCATTAAAGTATCAATTATAGGAATTGATAAAACTGTAATAGGAATAACTAAAGATGTAAGAGTTGCTACTTTAAATCCTAAAAGAGCAATAATTGATATCATAAAACCTAAGAAAACACTACCAGAATCACCGACAAAAGTTTTAGCTGGAGGAAAATTATGAACTAAAAATCCTAAAGTAGCACCAAGCATTATTAAAGATAGAATAATATCTAAACCACCCACTTTATTTAAAATAAAAGCAATAATGGCAATGGTTAAAAAATAAATTGAACTAATTCCACTAGAAAGACCATCTAGGCCATCGATTAAATTAATGGCATTAGAAATAGCTAAAATAAAGAATGTTGATAAAATATAACTAGTAAGTTGACTAAATTCCAAATGCAAACCTAAAAATGTTATTTCAGTAAAATAAATTTGACCATAAATAACTACTATTAAAGCCGCTACTATTTGAACTAAAAATTTATACATAGCTCTAACTGGTTTAATATCATCAATAAAACCAACTAAAATAATTAAAAATGAACCAATTAAAATAGATAACATTTGAGTAGTTACATCACCATAAAGAATATAACCAAGTAAAAATGCACCATAGATTGCTAAACCACCTAAACGAGGAATTGGTACTTTATGAATTTTTCGTTCATTAGGAATATCCATCGCCCCTACATGATGAGCTATTTTCTTAGTAATGGGAACTAAAAAAGTACTTACTAAAAAAGTAACTAACACTATTTCAAATACATTGTGTCCATTAACAATCCAATTCATTTATCACACCTATAAACATTATAAATGATAAATAAGAAAAAAGAAAGTATTTTAACTTTCTCAAAATATTTACATAGGTAATAATAATCTTAAAATAAATTTCCAGTTAGGCATTTCTTTAGAAATATTTAATCTAGGCATTTTTAAATTATCATCTTTTATATCTGCTTTACGATGTTCTCTACCTGGACCAAAAGTAAATGCTAATTTAAAATCATTATCTTTTAAAGCTTTAACATATTCATCATTATAAGCCCCAAATGGATAAGCATAATATCTAGTTTTATATAATTCATCCATCTTTTTAATATCATTATTTACTTCAGCATATGTTTTTTCACTACTATAATGTAAATCATATGAATGAGAAGCTACTTCAATATTAGGATATTCTTTTTCTATTTTTTTAATAGTATCCATATTAAAATATTGTTTATTATCGCCATTTTTAACATAATTACCAATGGCAAAAACCACACCATTCATATTATATTTCTTTAATATAGCAAAAGCATATTTATAATTATTATAATAACCATCATCAAAAGTAATTAGAACACTCTTATGACTCTTTTTACATTGTTTATTTTTCCAACAATATAAATCTTTTAAAGTAAGTGATTTATATCCCATTTTCTTTAACAATTTTATTTGTTCTTCAAATTTTTCGGAATCTATAATCATACCATTATCTTCCATATTTTCTTTTTTAGGCAGTACTCCATGATATCCTAAAATAGCAATTTTATTATCATTTGCAATATAAATATATCCTGCTATTAAACTAAATAATACTAATATAGAAATTAATGCTATTAAAATAATTTTTGTTCCCTTTTTCATTTAATATTCTCCTAATCTATACTATAAAATATTTTTATTTTACATCATATATTTTATCTATTTTCTTTAATTCATTAAATGTATCTATTTCAATTATATCTTCAAAATGACATTCTCTAATAGCAATTTTATAATTATTCTTTTTAACATCTAATTGGACTTGTTCCCAATATCTTTCTTTACCACCAGGAGATAAATAAACTTCTTCGATATCTTTAGCTAACTTCTCTCCATCTTCTTTATTATAATAAGATATACCTACCATTTGATAACAATTAATTCCCCCAATTTTTTCACTAACTATTACATTATTTTTAACTTCAACACACCAATCTTCAGTTCTTTTAACCGGTATACCTAAAAAATTACTAGAATACTCATATTTTTGAATTAGATTAGGATTAGATAAATATAAATCGGATTCTAAAACATAAGCATTTTCTAATAAATCTTTAGCAAGATAAGCAGATGATATATTATTAGCTTCATTATATTTAACATTTTCAATAAATTTAATATTAGGATATTTATGTAATAATACTTCAAATTGTTCTCCTAAATAGCCCCTTACAATATAGATTTCTTCAATACCAGCTTTAACCACAGCATCAAGAAGCGTCTCAATAATTCTTTTACCATGAACAAGAACTAAAGGTTTGGGAGTATTTAGGGTAATTGGTACCATTCTAGAGCCAAAACCTGCTGCTAAAAAGATAGCTCTTCTAACTTTGTATGGTTCTAGTGCTTCTAAACCTTTTTTAGTAATTGAATTATTTTGATCAATTAATCCTGCTTTTAATAATTCATTAATTAGTTTATTTACTAAACCTACTGATATATTAGTAGCACTTGCAATATCTCTTTGTGATAATTTATTTTTATTTTTTTCAATTGTTACTAAAATAGCAAATTGTTTTTTAGTTAACTTCATATATATACTCCCTTCTATTATCTTTTTTATTTAATAAATATATACTGCTTTTAATTATAACATTAAATATTAAAATGATTAATGATATTATCGCAGCCTCTCCTAGCATCATATTACCTTCATAATTATTAATTAATAAAGATAATGGCATTGTTTTGGTATTGAATAAGAAAGTAACTGCTGAAATAGTAATCATCGAGTTAACAAAGAAATAACTAAGCATTTCTCTGATAGTTTTTTTCGTACATGGAATAATAACATCTTTAATTATTTTAAATAAACTTATATTACAAGTTTTAGCTACTACTTCATAATTAGGATTTACTTTTTGCAAGGCATTATAAGCCATTAGATAAGGTGTTGCAATAAAGTGAATAATATTAACTAAAATAAGAATAGCAAATGTGTTATAAATAAATGTACTATTAAAACTAATTGTATAAGATAAACCTAAAACTATACCTGGAATAGCTAGAGAACAAATAGTAAGTAAATGTAATATTTTAACAAATTTATTTTTAACTCTAGCTGTAACATAAGCTGTAAAATAACTAATAATTGTCCCACATATAGCTACCATTATTGATATAAATAAAGAATTAAAAATATAATCAGTTATACCACTTGCAAATACATAATTGATATGATTAAAAGAAAAGTTATTATTTAAAACAACATTATCAACAAATGCATAGTAAATAAATGAACCAAGTAAAACAAAAATAAATATTATAATAGAATATACTCCTATAGAAGTTATAATATCTCTTACCTTATTTGGTTTAATGTGATATTTTTTAGTCTCACCATCACTATTTGTATAATCTTTAAAGAATGTATCAAATAAGAAAGATATTAAAGCTGGAATAAGTAAAAATAAACCAATCATTGTACCCTTAGAATAATTAAGTAAACCAATTACTTCTTTATATAGTAAAACTGGTAATGTAATAAATTTACCACCAACAGCTAAAGGCACACCATAATCAGTAAATATCATCGTAAATACAGCAAAAAATGAAGATAATAAAGGTTTCTTTAAATAACATAAAGTTACCTTTTTAAAGGTTTGCCATTTATTAAGTCCTAGAATCTCTGCTGTATCATACATATTATTATCAATATAATTATAACCATCATCAATAATTAAAAAGGCAATTGGAAAAGAATAAATAACTGAACCAATAATAATACCTAAACTACCAATGATATTAAAATTAAATATCCGAGAAATTATCCCATTAGTACCAAATAAATTTATTAAACCTAGACCATGAGATATTGATGGTATTAACATCGGCAGTGTTATTAATAACTTTAAAATCGATTTATGTTTAATATTAGTTCTATTTAAAGTAAAAGATAAGAAGAATGCTAATAATACGGATATAATAGTAGCAATAATTGTTACAAATAATGAATTAAACATAGCTTCCCTAAAGGAACCAGATGTAATTAAATTTTGAAAACTATTATTACTAAAATCAATTTGTAATAGCATATTTATTAAAGGAAATACTACAGATATTAATAAAAATATAAAAATAAATATACTTAATTTACTTCTCTTTTGCATTATAAATCAATCCCTGTACATTTTTCTATTGATCTTACCTTTTCCACTAAATGATCTTGAACAAATCTTTTAACATAATCACTAGCTGGTTTATTAAATATATTATGTGGAGTATCTATTTGTTCAATATTACCCTCTTTCATAATCATAACTCGGTCAGATAAAGAAAATGCTTCTTCTTGATCATGCGTAATAAAAATCATGGTGGTATTAAATTTCTTTTGAATTTCTTTTAATTCTTTTTTCAAGATTAATTTATTATCAGCATCTAATGCCGATAAGGCTTCATCAAATAATATTATATCAGGATTTAAAGCGAGGGTTCTCGCAATAGCTACTCTTTGCATTTGGCCACCAGAAAGCTCATGGGGATATTTATTTAAATGTTCTTCCATATTTAACATTTTTAATATATCTAAGCTTTTTTCTTCTGCTTCTTTCTTATTTTTTAATTTTATATTTAAAGCGTACATAACATTATTTAAAACTGTCATATTAGGAAATAAAGCATAATTTTGAAAAACTATGCCCATATTTCTTTTAGAAGGATCTAACTTATTAATATTTTTACCATTTTTAATAATTTCACCAGTATCTAATGTTTCAATACCAATAAGTATTTTTAAAAGAGTTGTTTTACCACAACCAGATGGCCCTAAAATAGATAAAAATTCTCCATCATTAACTGTAAATGAAATATTATTTAAAACAGTTTTTTTATTGTATGTCTTGCTTAAGTTTTTAACTTCAAGACTAACCATTAATCTCACTACTCCATTTTTCAGTTAATTCATCTTTTAATTTATTATCATCAATACCTCTCATATCAGCCATTTTTAAATCAGTTGGATAATTATCAACATTATTTTTTTGATTCTTTAAAATTACATCAGGCATAAAATTTTCTTTATCATATCTATTAAAATCATTTAAGATCCATTCAAATACTTCTTTTAAATTTTCTTTATTTTCTCTATTCTTAATAATAGAAATTGATGTTGTATTATAAGGTGCACCAGATTCTAAAGTAACAATTTTAAAATCATAACCATCATTAATATCTTTAGCACCTTGAGATGTCATACCCATCGCAATAGCAATTTCCCCTTGCTTAAGTAAGTTTGTTGGACCAGAACCAGAAGTTGTAAATTCACGGACATTATTTTTTAATTTTTTAAAATATGCTAGAGCATCTTTTTCACCCATAATATTTACTGCATTTAGATAAAAGGCATAACCTGTACCAGAAGTAGATGGATCTGGCATAGAAATTAAATTCTTATAATCTTTTTTTAATAAATCTTCATAAGTTTTAGGTATATCTAATTTATGTTTTTTAAAATAGTTATTATCTATTATTAAATTCATCGTATATTTATCCCATATATAATACTTATTAGATTTAATAATGCCATCTAGATAATTATCTGTACTATAGTCAGATAAATCAGCAAAATAATCTTTTAAATTTTCCATATGTGATGTTTCTAAACCTAAAATAATATCAGCTTCAATATTTTCTTTTTCATTTTGAATTTTAGCCGCTACATTACCAGTTGCCATTTGTTGAACTACAATGTTCAAATTCGAAAATTTTTCTTTAAGTTGCTCTTTTAGGGCTTGATTTCTTTCCTCTTCCATTGATGAGTAAATAACTATGGATTCGTTCTTACCACAACCAGCTATTATCAATACTAAAAACAACCCCATAATTATTGTAAATACTTTTTTCATATTCGCTTCTCCCTGTTCAATAAAAATATTATATATATGAAAAATGAACATGTCAACAAAATAAAAAGAAAGCATATTACTTTCTTTTACGTTTTTTTCTTTTTTTATCTTCTTCTAAAATATTATATTCTTCTTCATCATCCTCATCACTAACTACTTCTATTTCGTTAATATCTTTTTCTTCTAATATTTCTTCTTTTTCTTTCTTTGATTTTTTCTTTTCTTTTGGTTTTTCCTTATCTAATATAGTATCATTTACCGGTATATTTTTCTTCTTCTTTTTATTAATATTTAGAGTAATAATACAAATTAGAGATAAGAATAGACCTACGCCAAAGGCAATGATAACATAAAAATATAAATTATTTTGTTTAAGAAGAGCATCAGTTAATTCTTGATCATATAATGTAAATGTCTTATTAACTGTATCATAAGTATAAAAATCTTTTTTACCAGTAACAACATTCATACCATAAACAACATAGAATTTAGAATTATCATTAAGTCTAAATACTTCATAATTTTGACCATCTATTTTAACATTTGCTTTAGTAAGTTTATCTAACTTGCCATCATAATTTAAAATGACAATATTTAAACTAGTCCCTACTATTTCTTTATACTTAGTATATTTACCATTATTATAAATAAAGTTTACTATTTTACCTTCACTATCTTTTAGCCCTACTAAAGTATAATTTGTTTTATCATTATGACAAGCTGGAATAGTAAATTCCCCTATTGTAACTTCACTTTCATTATATAAAGGAGGACAAGTATAGTTTTCTCTTAATTTAATTACTGTATAATCTACACCTGCATCACTTACATTAATTGGATGTTCATCAATTACATTAACAATTAAATTATAAGTTTTTTCACTACCATTTTCCGCTCTTACAACAATTTTTAGATTATTTGCGCCTTCAACCAATTCAACTTCACCAGCCCCACTTACTGATGCTCTACTATCATTTTTAGTAGCTTTAATATTTACTGTTTTAGTGCCCTCTGGAACAGTTACAGAGTAATCTAAAACATCTTTTTTAAACTCTGGTGTTATTTCAAAACCTTCTACTTCTAATGCTTTTAAATTATTATCTTTAGAATAAGATGCTTCTAATTCTTTTTGCGTAATAATTGAAATAGTTTTAGAACCAGTGCTTAAAGTTATAGCACTTTCATCAGTTGCATATGCTTCATAATTACTTATTTTTAAATTAGTTGAGCCTGATTTTTTTGCTTGAAATGTAAATGTATATTTTTTAGAACTAACTCCAGTTGCAACTGAGTCAACCATTTTATTGCCACCAAATTCAGTTGATGATGAAGTTAGTTGCAAATAATTGCTATCATAATCTAAAGACATTGACCAACTGCCAATAGATACATCACTAGACAAAGTAACAGTTACTGTTACTTTATTACCAACTACTACTTTATTTGTACTACTGATGGTAACAGATCCTGATGCGGCATTTACTATAATTGGTAAAGCAAAAACAGCAAAGAACATCAATAATAATAATCTTATTTTTTTCATAAAAATTTCCTTTCTATCTTTTATTGACTAATACTTGTAATACCAGCAATACTTTTTTGAACTTGTAATAAATCTAGGGCATTTATCTTTCCATCTCCTGATGTATCACCAGCTAAAGATTTTGCACCACTCAAAGAATAAATACCAGCAATATTCTTTTGAACTTGTAATAAATCTAGGGCATTTATTTTTCCATCTCCTGATGTATCACCATGAATTACTACTGTTAAAGTTTCATTTGTTTCTGCATTTTTTACTGTTATTTTATACCCCGTTCCAATAGCACCATCACTAACTGCATTACCATCGGCATTTTTTATTGTTACTGAATTTGCTCCTGCTATACTTTCAATTGTGTTTTTTACACTTTTAATACTTGTATCAGCATTTATACCAGAAATATATCCACTTGAATATTTATAACCACTACTAACTATTATAGTACTTATAGCAAGTTTTGATGGATCAGTACTATCCGGAGTAGAAACTGCACCACTATTAACTGTATAGTTTGAATTATCCATGTTATTATATACAGGAATATAGAAAACAAAACTATTAGACAATAATCCAAGTTTACTATATGAATTATAAGTTGATTTAGCTTCACTAGATGGAGCTTGAATATTAGTCATATATTGATGACTATATACATTTCCATTATTAGGAACTACATTATATTTTTGCAAATATCCAGAGTATTGGCCAGCTTGAATATATGAAGAATAAATACTATCAGCACCGCCTTTTAAAGCATTTTCTAATCCTTTCCAATTATGATTTTTAGCATAAGATAATCCACATTCCGTTGGACTTTTGCCAGTAGCACATGTATCACTAACACCATAATTATAAAAATTATAATAATCTTCATAACCAGGATATACACCACTATATAAATTATATTCGCTTGTCTTAGCTCCTAGTTCTTGTAATACTCTGCTAGCAATAAAAACAGGACTTACTTTAGATTTTTTACCAGCATTAACTAAAGCAGCTCCAAAATCATGATTCAATTCAACATGATATTTATAGAATGCTGCATGATCTATAACATCTATTGCAGCAGGTTTATAAGCATTTGTCAATTTATCGTTATAACTTAAATGTTCGAATTGAAAAATATATTTTTCATTAAGCCAATTACGAGGATCCATATAATAAGCTACTGCAGTTGAAGAGGCTGGATACCAACTTTTAGAATATGGATTTTTACAAGATTTATCAATATTGGAAGGATCACTATTTTCAATATAACTTGTACCACATTCACTTTCTTTATTAACCGCGGTACTCCAATCAAGGCCAGTTAAAACAGCTTTAAAGTCCCAATTAGGGTATTTATTTTTAAGTTCACATAATCCAGGCCAATAAGTGGCAGGAAATCCAGCAATTGAAAATTCTTTTTCACAATTAGTAGTTGGATTTACATTATATACCAATTCTTTTTTTTCAACATATTTACTACAAACATAGCCTGAAGCACTTGCTTCATAATAGATTTTATACCAGCCACCACTGCATCCTTTTTCATCTTTATATAATTTATCACTAACCATATTATATTCAGCATTTTTAACTAAAGTTTTTACACTACTATAATTAGTACCGGGACCTTGTCTTAAATAAACACCTGTGCCAGTTATTTTTGCACGATAAGACATAGCATAACTAACATTTATATTAATTATAAATAAAATAGCAAATAAACAAATATACTTTAAATACTTCTTTTGCATATTCTATGCCTACTTTCTTATAATATTTTATCATAAATTTTGGTGCATTTTGTCAATTTGCAGCAATTATTGTCAAATCTTTTCATAATATTGACATATTTACTATGTATTTTTCATACATTTTATATTATAATAGCATTGATATAAGAAAAGGGAGATAACTATGGGTAAAACATTTGATGGCATTGATATGTTCTTTATAATACTTATTTCTATATATTTAATTGTATTAATATTATTTGTTACTATCTTCTTATGCAATTATTATGAAGTAAAAAATGGTAAACAAGATACTAAAAAGAAAAATTCTAACCCAAAGAAAAAGACTAATAAAAAAGTAAAAAATGCTACTAAAAGTAGTAATACTAAAAAAGTAAATGCCACTAAAAAAATTACACCAGCAAATAAAAAAACTACACTAACAAATAAAAAGAAAAAAAGTAGCAAAAAACCAACTAATAAGACAGTAAAAACAACTACTACCAAAAAGAAAAATTACAAAGCTAATGTTTCTTATGTTAAAAATAATCCCAAAAAGAAAGAGAGAAAAACAACTAAATAGTGAAGTTGTCAATAAAAAGTAGACACTAAAAAAGTATTATTTAAAACCTAGTTGAGTTCGATATTCAACTGGGTTT
>CANRGA010000019.1 GCA_947630055.1 uncultured Bacilli bacterium | reverse complement strand
ATAAAAAAATATTAATAGAAAGGGATCAATCAATAAGAAATTAATTAATATTTCTATAAGATTGATTATACGTGATATATATGAAAAAAAATAACTCTTTACTTACATCAATAGTATTTCTAGTAATTGGTGTAATATTATTTACTGATCCAGATTCAATGGTTAAATTTATTTCTTACATTTTTGGTGGCCTTTTAATTATAGTTGGTGTTTATCGCTGTGCTAATTATTATATTCAAGATAAAAGAATGGGAGTAGTTAATAATAATGAACTAGCTTTTGGTATTACAGCTTTTATTCTTGGTTTATTATTTATAGTACTTGCTTCTGCTATAGAATTCTTAATTAGAATTTTCTTTGGAGTTTACTTAATTTTAATCGGTATTAATAAAGTATATCAAACATTCTTTACTACTGATAGATCATCTAAATTTTATGCTTTAATTGTAGTTGGTATTATTTTCTTAATTGGTGGTGTTTATACTATTGTTGAATCAAATATTACTCTATCATTAATTGGTTTATTCATGATAATTTATGGTGTAGTTGATTTTATCAGTTATTTTGTATATCAAGATAAAAGTGGTAATAATAAAATTAAAGAAGCAGAAGTAGTAAAAGAAATAACTAGTGAAGAAGAAATAGTAGAAGAAGAACCTAAAAAAGAAAGTAAGAAAAATAAAAAAAGTAAGAAATCTAAAAAAGGTGAATAATGATTAAAAAGATATTAATACCCCAAGTTTATTTACCAATTATTTATATAGTAGTAGCATTTGTTATTTATGCAATTTTAAATAAAATAATTACTACGGCATTAAAGATAAATAAATTTGAAAAAAGAAAATCTGCATTACAATTAAAAAGAGAAAAAACAGTAATAAATCTTTTAAGAAGTATTCTTAAATATATTATTGCTATTATTTTAATATTAGCAATTTTAAATGTATATGGAATAAAAACTACTACAATTATTGCTTCTTTAGGTATTGCTGGTGCTATCATTGGTTTAGCTTTTCAAGATACAATAAAAAATTTGTTATCAGGAATTTTAATTATATTTGATAACCATTATATGCAAGGTGATATTGTTACTATTAATGGCTTTCGCGGTGAAGTTATTGATTTAGGACTTCAAACTACAAAAGTTAAAGCTTATAGTGGCGAAGTTATGATTATTCATAATAGCCAAATAACAAGTGTTATTAATCATAGTATGTATAATACTAGTCTTTATTTAGAGTTTCCAGTAAGTAAAAATTTATCTTTAGAAAAATTAGAAAAGATATTAGCTAAAGTTAATGAAAAACTTCAATTACTTCCTGAAGTAGAAAGAGATATGGAATTACTGGGAATTGAAAAATTAACAAGTAATAGTTATATGTATAAAGTTTTAATTGAATGTAAGCCAGATAATCATTTTAGTGTTAATCGAGCTTTTATGGGATATTTAAAAGAAGAATTTGATAAAGAAAATATTCCAACACCTGGTAATTATTTAGAAATAGAGAGGAAAAATTAAAAATGGCTAAAAAAGTAAACAAAAAAGTAAGTAAAAAAGAAGAGCAAATGAGTGAAAAAACTGAAAAGGCAGTTTTAGTATTACTCGTAATAATTATTATTTTATTAATGATTATTTTAGGTATAGTTATACTTAAAAAAAATAATAATGATATAAATAATACTGATTCTGAATATAAAGTTAATATTGATGATAACGATGGTATTAAAGTTACGGATGATATCACTGATAATCAAAATACAACAAATGATAAAAATTATATAGGAAGAGATAGTGCTATAAGTATTGCTTTAAAAGACCTAAAACTAACTAAAAATGATGTTTATGATTTAGAGTGTGAACTTGATAAAGAATTTAACCAAATAGTTTATGAAGTAACATTTAATTATAAAAATTTAGAATATGAGTATTATATAAATGCTGAATCTGGTAAAATAATACATTCATTTAAAGAATTAGATTAGAAAGGAAAAAGAGAATGGAAAAAGCAAAAGTATATTTTACAAAAGAATTAACACCAGAAGCTGTTGTCAAATTATTTAAGAAATTAGAAAGGGATTTACCTGGTAAAGTAGCAGTTAAAGTTCATTCAGGTGAAGAAGGTAATCAAAATTATTTACATCCAGAATTTATGAAACCAATGGTTGAATATGTAAATGGTACAGTAGTAGAATGTAATACTGCTTATGATGGTGAAAGAGATACTACGGAAAAACATGTTAAATTAATGGAAAATCATGGTTGGAGTAAATATTTTAATGTTGATATTATGGATAGTGAAGAAGATGCTATCTTAGAAATACCTAATGGTAAAGTAATTAAGAAAAATTATGTCGGTAAAAATTTATTCAATTATGATTCAATGTTAGTATTATCTCACTTTAAAGGTCATCCAATGGGAGGATACGGTGGTGCATTAAAACAACTTTCAATTGGAGTTGCCTCTTCTAAAGGTAAGAGATATATTCATTGTACTGGAACAGAAAATGCTTCATATGAAGATATGTTCCATGCTGATCAAGAAAAATTTTTAGAAGCTATGGCTGATGCTGCCTCATCTGTAGTTAAACATTTTGGCAACAATATTGCCTATATAAATGTTATGTGTAATATGTCAGTTGATTGTGATTGCTGTAATGTTGCGGAAGATCCTTGTATGAAAGATATTGGTATTTTAGCCTCAACTGATCCAGTAGCAATTGATGAAGCATGTATTGATTTAGTTAAAAATTCTAATGATCCAGGTAAAGAACATTTGCTTGAAAGAATTAATTCTAGAAAAGGTCATCATACTATTGAAGCAGCTGAAAAATTAGGCATTGGCACAACTGATTATGAATTAATAAATGTTGATTAAATAAAAAATTAATAAATTAAAAAAGGTTAGATTAAGTGAATATCTAACTTTTTTTTAATTTAATATAATTTACTTTTAGGATATGTTTTTCTTTCATCTGTTCTACATACTAAATAATCTAAACTAACATTATAAAAATCTGCTAAAATGCAAAGCCTATCAATAGGAATTAAGTTAATTCCAACTTCATATTTTGAGTATTGCTGTTGTGTAGTTTTTAACAATTTTGCAATATCTCCTTGTGTTAAATCACGATCTTCTCTAATTTCTTTAAGTCTAATTATATTCATATTTATTCATTCCTCAATTATATAATTTCATACATTCAATTAGATGTATTGACAATACATCTTTTAAGGTGTATCATTTATTTAGAATAGTGTACATCTTAATGGGTGTATTAATGGAGAGAAATATGAAAGAAATAACTAATAAAATAATAATATTTATAGGAGTAGTAGTACTAATGTTGTGTATATATACGACACACAATATATTTGTTAAAAATAAATATTTAAATAAATCATTACCAGAAGTAAAGTTAAAAGAGACAAAAGATATGAAAAGTTTTGCCATAATGATTCAAAATGAAAATGGCTATGAAGAATATAATAAAAATACATGGCCAACCGAAGAATATAAATTTAAAGAAGCCAAATGTATAGATAATAATGGTAGTAAAGTAGATAATGCTATAACTTATAATAATGGTAAAGTAACATTAACAACAAGACAAACAATATATTGTACATTATATTTTGATAAGAAATTAGGAATAAGTGCCTTAGATATAGTAGCAAGTAAACCAAAGAGTTTAAGTCCAAATCCAGATCAAGGAGATATGTATAGATATCAAGGAACAAGTGAACTAGTAAATGATAACTACATATGTTTTGGAACAGATAACAAAGATGAATGTACAAATGATGAAGATCATTATATGTACCGAATAATAGGAATAACACCAGAAGGAGAAATGAAATTAATAAAGCAAACACCAATTGTAGAAGAAGGCAATACTATATTTAGTTGGTTTAAAGCAACAGAAACTAGTGATAGTGGTAGTGCACTATATGGAACAACCGAAGATGGATTAGAAACATGGCCAGAGAGTGCCATATATAAAAGACTAAACGGATTAAGTAATGGAAAAATAACAGGAGATGGTCAAAATGCTAGCCAAAGTACAAACAAAAATATCAATGCAGATACAAATATATTTGTAGATGGTTATACAAATGAGTACCCATATATGAAAAGAACAAGTGAATGGTATTCTAAAATAGCAGATCATGACTGGATGTACGGTAGTAGTTCTGAAGATTTTAATTTTAATGGTCATGATATGTATAAAGCCGAAACAGGTCGAAAGGAAACTAAATATATTTATTTTGATAAAATTAATAAGTATTATGTAGAAGGAACATATACTTGGGATAAAGAAGAAGATAAAATAACAGCCAAAATAGGATTACCATATGTACATGATTTTGATTTATCATATTATGATGGAATAAATGAAAATACACGAGGCATATTAGATTCAGATAATGGATTTTGGCTATCATCTATTCGGTCTGATGTTCCATTTGGTGCTTCTTTAACAACATGTCAAGGGCTTGTTACTCATTCACCAGGTGCGTATTCTCGAGTTGGTTCTCCAAGACGTTTTAAGGATGATGGTGCTGTTGCACAATGTGATCTATTGTCTGTTATATCTTACAATAACGGTTTAGTGATTCATCCAACCTTTTATTTAGCTAATAACATTGAAATGGAAGGAACCGGAATAGAAACAGATCCATATGTAATTATAAATTAATTGCAATAAAAAGAAATAAAAAGCACAAAGCGTGCTTTTTTTAATGTTTTTTAAAGAAAAATTAATTAGTAAATAAAAATTATCTTTTAAGTTCATAATAATAATGGTGATAATAATGCCTAATATTCATAGTAGTATCTCTTTTGGTCTTGTTAATATACCAATTTTAATGAATCCTATTATTAGAAATAATGATACAGCATTTAATCAATTACATAAAGAATGCTTGCACCGTATTTCTTATGTTAAATATTGTGAACATTGTAAGACTAAAGTTAAAGAGACGGACATAATTAAAGGATACGAATATGAGAAAGATAAATATTTAACATTTCCTAAGAGTGAACTTGATAAATTGAAGCCAGAAAATGAACATGAAATAGAAATTATCTCATTTATAGATATGAAAGAGATAGATCCTGCCTATTTTGAAAAAAGTTATTTACTGGATACTGAGAAAAAAAGTAAATCTTATAATTTGTTTTGTGAAGCATTAAAGAGAAGTAAAAAAGTAGCTTTAGCTAAAACTGTTATTGGTAGTAAATTTTATTATTGTATTTTAAGATTTAGTAATGTTGGTATAATTATGACTACTTTATTTTTTCAAGAAGAAGTTATTTTACCAGATGAAAATTTAAAATTAGATGTACCTGAGAAAGAACTAGATTTAGCGATGAAAATAATTGAAGAGCGAAAAGGTAAGTTTGAGCCAGAGAAATATCAAGATGAATATCAAAATAATATAAAAGATGCCATTGATGATAAATTAAATGGTAAACCGGTTAAAAAGGCTAAGAAAAGCCAAAAGAAACAAATTGATGATTTACTTGAAGCTCTAGAAAAGAGTTTGAAGAAAAAATGATTAATATCTGGAAAAATAGAAAATGGGTACCAATGCTTTTAAAAGAACAATATGAGCCGTTTGATTCAAAAGATTATATATATGAACTTAAATTTGATGGTAATAGAGCAGTTATTTTTGCTTCACCAAATGAAGTAATTATCCAAAATAGACATAAACAAGATATTAGTTATGTGTATCCAGAACTGCAAAAAATTAAAAGTTTAGTAACTAAGGATACTATATTTGATGGTGAAATAGTAATGTTTCAAGATGGTGCGCCATCATTTAGTAAATTACAAGAAAGAGCTCATTTAAAAAATAAAACTAAAATAAAAAAAGAAAGTGAAGATAATCCAATTATATTTGTTTGCTTTGATATGTTATACGATGGAGAAGATATAACTGATTTAACATTAATGAATAGAAAGAAAAGACTTGCTAAAATAAAAGATAATGATGTATTTATGAAAACTAAATATGTAGAAGAAAAAGGAATAGATTTATTTAAAAAAATTAAAAAATTGCATTTAGAAGGAATAGTGGCTAAACTAAAAACAAGTAAGTATACCATTAATGAAAGATTAGATGACTGGATAAAAATAAAAAATTGGCAAGAAGAAGTATTTACAATTGGTGGCTATATTGAAAGTGAAAAAGTTAATATGGTATCTCTTTTACTAGGAGGACTTAAAAATAATGAACTTCATTTTGTTGGTAAAGTTACAATGCATAAAAGACAGGGGTTATATAAAAAATTAGTAAGGCAAAAGAAATTAAAAGAATCAACTTTTATAGATTTTAAAGAGGATGCTATATATGTTACTCCTAAATATAAATGTAATGTCGAATTTTTAGAAAAAACTAAAAGTAATCATTTAAGGCATCCGGTATTTAAAGAAGAAATATAGCATTAAATGTGATAAAATTAATTTAGGTGAGGATAATGCAAATTGAAAGAATTGCTGTAGGATATTTACAAGCTAATTGTTATATAGTGACTAAAAATAATAAGACAATTATTATAGATCCCGGAGATGAAGCAAATAAAATAATTGAAGCTACTAAAGATAAAAATGTTGTAGGAATTTTAGTTACTCATCATCATTTTGATCACATTGGAGCTTTAAGGGAAATAGAAGATTATTTTCATCTAAAGGAAACTTTAAAAGTTGATGGATTTAATTATGAAATAATTAAAACACCCGGTCATACTGATGATTCTGTATGTTATTATTTTAAAGATGATGGAGTATTATTTAGTGGTGATTTTATATTTTATAAAACAATTGGGAGAACTGACTTTCCAACAGGTAGTGATGAGAAAATGCATCAAAGCCTAGAACTAATAAGCAAATATCCTGATAATATCGAAGTGTATCCTGGTCATGGCCCTAGTACAATATTAGGTGATGAGAAAGTATATTTTAGACTATATTTAAAAAAATAATTAGTGCATTTTAAAGAAAATAATAGTTTTCATTATTATTTGTTATCTTGAAAAGATTCAGATAAAATATTATAAAATTTATCAATTATTTTTTTGAGTTTATCTTTATTGCAATTCTTACAAGTTGATTTACCATTTTCAAATAAATATGAAACATTTTCTGTGTAGTCATAATAATCTAATACATCATCATTGATTTCATAAATCCAATTTTCTAAAATATTATTTGAACTAAATATTGTTATTTTTATAGTATTAGTTTTACTATAATATATTATTTTTGTTGATATTTCATTATCATTTTTAGTATAAATATAATTTGTATTATATAAAATATAACAATTTTTAATATTTTTTAACAAATCACTATCATTAATATCAATATTTTCTGTATTTTTTATATCACTTTTATTATAGCCAATATTTTGATTTTTTTTAAAGAATAAACTATCATTAATGTAATCTTCTATAAAAGTTAATTTTATGTTTTCTTTTTTATCTTTAAAAACTATTTCTATATACATATTTTTAATTATATAGTCTATATTAGAAGTATCTAAGTAATTATTATATCCAATATAATCTATAAACGATATATTATCATCATCATTTGAAACTATTAATTGTTTTTTATTGTTTGTGTCTAAATAATATAAAGTTAAACTTTGTATTTTGTCATTATCTTCTAAAATATTGAAATCGCCAATTTTAAAAAATATTTTTTCTTTAGTTCTAACAAAGATTCCATTATAAAATGAAATATTATCATTCATACCAGATACTGTATATACTTTTATAGAGCGGTATGATGTGAAAAAATAATATATTAAAAAGATAAAAATAAATGTAATCAGTAAAATAATAAGTAATTTTATAATTCTTTTTTTATTATTTCTATCCTTATAAAGTGTTAATGATATTTGATTTATTTCTTTTTCATTATATTTATTCTTTTTTTCGCCACTTAAAATTTCATTTACAGATACTGAAAAAAATTCACTTAGTTTAAGTAATATTTGTGCATCCGGAATTGCTAAACCTCTCTCCCATTTAGAAATTGCTTGTCGACTTATTGGAATCTTCTTTGCTAATTCATCTTGTGTTAATCCTTTTTCTTCTCTTAATTCTTTTATAAATTTGCCAATTTTTTCTATATTCATATTTACTCCAATTAAATTATAACATAAAAAAGTACTATCTATTATTTATGCAATTAAATTTTGGAACTTATTAGTTGCATTTAAATAGAAACCATCGGTTTCTTTCTTTTTTATCAAAATTATATTATACTATTGGTAGAATAGGAGGTTACAAATGATATATCGTAAGTTAAAATTTAAATTAAAAAGTAAATTTGCTCTTATTTTTATATCACTATTATTAATATCTTTTCTGATTATTTTTTTATCATTTAAAGATGAATTATTTTATAATGGAACCCAATACATGGGAAATTATTTTGATTATTATGTTAAAAATTATTTAAATGGTAATTATAATAATTTATATTTATATGGTTTTCCTAAAATATATGTTGAAGGAAATATAAAATATGTATTTTCTTCTATATTCATTTATGGTACTACTTTTATGAGTTCTATATATCCTTATATTTTAATTATTAGTCTAATATTTATTTTTCATAAAATTACTAGAATATATTATGATGATATATATAATAATGCTAGTATTTCTAAAATAGGAAGAATTGGAATAAAAAGATATATTCAAAATAATTTATTATCAGATAGTATATTTTTTGGTTTATTAATGGTTATTCCTAAGCTAATTTATTTGATTATCTTAGCTATCTTTTTACCTAATGGCTTGTCTTTAACACATATGATTACTAATATGAGTATTTTTAATGAAATGGAAACATTAAATATTTTTAATAATAATATCTTTTTCTTAATTGGTATTGATCTTTTAATAAGTTTTATTTTTGGAATGTTTATCTATTATTTATCTTTATTAATTGTTTTAATAGTTAAAAACAAAACTTTATCCTATTTTACATTCATAGGAGCAATAATTGTATTGGTTGAATGTTTTACACTATTAAAAATAACTCCAATTATATGGTATGGTTCAATATTCCTATGTTTTAAATATACTATTAACAATTTTAATATATTTATGTTTCCATTAATTATTGGTTGCATTAGTTTAGTAATGTATTTTATATGTAATGTTTTATATAAGAATAGTGTTAGGAATAATATATGAATTATGTAGTTAAAAATGTTATCAAAAAGAAATTATTTTTAGTAGTGGTAATAGTTTTGTCTAGTCTTATCTATATTGCTTTTAATATGATGCTTAAATTTGCTTATATAGGTTTAGATAAACCAATTACTGATAATATTTATTTCTTATATTATTATTTATTCCCAATAAATTATAATGGTCAGATGTCTACTTATATTATTATTTTATCATTTAGTATGATTATTCTAACCATATATGTTTTATCTAATATAATTAATTTTTTCTTTTTTGATAATGCTGTAAATTATTTAACTAGAATTAATCGTGAAAAGTTTATTAAAAAAGTTATATTAATTAATATTATTTTTATTATACTAATTTTTATTATACTTATGATTATATTTAGCATATTAATGATGAAATATAAAATAGTAATTAAAATAAAGTGGTATATAATTGTACCATTAGTAATTAAAGTATTATGTTTAATATTAATGTCTTTATGCTATTTATATATTTTTATTATAAGTAATGAAGTATTTATGGCAACGATGGCTAGTATATTTACATATTTTGGGATAGAGATAGTTATAAATTATTTTATGAATTTTACTTCAATGCAGATATCATATGATTATTTGTTTATTATTTTTTTAATAATTTGTATTGGTTTATTATATTTTAGCATAATTAAAGCATTTAAAAGGAGAGATGTGTAATGGACTTTATTGTTGAAGTAGTTGGAGTTAATAAAGAATTTAAAGGCAAGCAAATATTACAAAATATTAATTTAAAGATATTAGAAGGTGAAATAACTGGTTTAGTAGGTACAAATGGTAGTGGTAAAACTGTTTTATTAAAGATCATAGCTGGTTTATATTTTCCGACTAGTGGAAAAGTTAATTATAATAAATATACAGTATTTAATGATTATGGAATTTTAATTGATAATGGATTTAATAATAATGAAACAGGTTTTCAAAATTTAAAAGAGATAGCGCTTTTAAAAAATGTTATTAAAGATGAAAATATCTTTCGTATCTTAGATTATGTACATTTAAATCCAAGCGATAAAACAAAATTTAAAAATTATTCTACAGGAATGAAGCAAAAATTAAGAATTGCTCAAGCATTAATGGAGAATCCTAAAGTATTAATACTAGATGAACCTTTTAATGGTTTAGATGAAGAAAGCGTTAATTACTTTCGCAATGTTTTTAAGGAATTAAAAAGCAAAGGCGTTACAATAATTATAACTAGTCATTATAAAGAAGATATTGCAATGCTTTGTGATAGAGTATATGAAATAAATGATGGGAAAATAAGAGAATATGAAAAATAAACAATATGTTAAAATTATTTTAATTGTTATAGTTATTTTAATTGGTACTTATTTTGGAATTAAATTTATCCAAAATGAATTTCAAAAAATGGACACTGATAATGATTTTACTCGAGGAAATGTTGTTTTAATTTTAGGTTATAATCAAAATATTAATTTAATATATGATGTTATTTCTAATATGCAAGTAACAACTAAAGATGAAAGAATAATGAAAAAAGATTTAATATATGATTATAAAGAAAAAGAAATGATACCTATTCTTCAGTTTTTAAAAGAGAAAAATGAAGATGATGTTTTAGTAGAAGCTTTTCAAAATTTAACTAGTTTTTATGAAGATATTAATAGTGTGTTGTTAAATGATCGAGAAGATATTATTGTTAAACAAAGTAATAATAAATATTATACTATTCAAAATAATGTTTATTATTATGAGATTAATAAACCATATATAACAAAAGAAGAAATGAATGATTTATATAATAAGTATATAAATACTAATATAAATGATTATTTTATTAATATTTTATATAAAAATAGTAAAATAAAAGAATTATATAATTATGAAAAATTAAGTTATTTAGTAAATAATGAATATGATCAATTTTATCAAGAAAATGAAGAAGAAATAATTAATGTTATTAGTAATGATTTAAATAAATTTACAGATTATTTAAAAGAAACATTTTTAAAAGAAAGTACTGATGAAAATGGTAATATATTATTAACTTATAAAAAATTACCTAATGTTGAGTATTTAAAATTAAGTTTTAAATTTAAAAAATTAGAGAAAACTTATGGCCACAATTATATTTATCAATTAGATTTAAATGATTTAATCAAACAAATTAATGCAAAAAAATTACCTTTATTATATATATAAAAAAACTGTTTTCAAACAAATTGATTAAACAGTTTTTTTATTAGAAATTTTTTTCAGAATAATCATGAGAATAATTTATTTTTTCCATAAACTCCACATAATCTAAATAAATCATTCGAAGTAAATACCAATTTCCGGTGTTTGGATCACTTAAGACTAAATGATCTCTCCCAGCTTCTTCAATTATTCCTTGATATACTTTATCTCGCCATTCATTACTATCAGGATAAGTATAATAAACATTTACTCTTTTACCTTTATTTAGCCTTAAAATATTTTCAATATAACTTTGTTCAAATGGTAAGAGTGATGTAGAGGAAATATTACCTGGTGGACTTGTTAAAGTAGGCGTTTGTGTTTGGTAAGTTTGATTAGTGGGAAATGTTGGATTTTGATAAAAATTACCATTCATTATAAATTCACCTCGCTAAATTATATTAATTATTTAAGATATTAGAACTTATCTATCTTGCAAGTATTTATTTTATTAGATATAATTAATAAAGGTAGAAGAATATGAAAGAGGAAAGTAGAAAAATTAGTAAAGATACTAAAGAAGTAATATTAATAGGTGTTTCATTTGTATTTGGAACATTTTGTTTAGCGTTGTGTTATAATCTATTTTTTACTCCTAATGATATAGTTGTTGGAGGTATGTCTGGTTTAGCTATTGTAGTAAATCATTTAACTGGTTTTAACTCTCAAATTTTTATTTATGTATCATCAGCATTATTACTTATAATTAGTTATATGTTTTTAGGTAAAGAAGAAGCTCAAAGAGCTCTTATTGGAACTTTTTTATATCCCTTATTTGTAACTTTTACTACGCCAATTGCTAAATTTATTTTACCTTATTTTACTTTTCATGAAACACTTGTAACTGTAGTTTTAGCTAGTTTATTATATGGCTTTAGTAATGGATTAATTTATAAACATGGTTATTCAACTGGTGGTGGAGATGTTTTAATAAAATTAATATCTAAATATTTACATATGAGTGAAGGCACTAGTGTATTATTATTTGATTCATTTATCGTTATACTTGGTGGTTTTGTCTTTGGGGTAGAAAAGGCTGTTTATGCTGTTATTATTATTGTTATTGCTTCAAGTCTAGTTGATAAAATAACTATTGGTATATCTAATAGTAAGAAATTTATGATTTATACAAGAGAATCAAGAAAAATTAAAATACTTATTGAAGAAGAATTTAAAACTGGTTTTACCATATTTCCAACAGTTGGTGGTTATTCTCATTTAAAAGGCGCTATGCTTATGTGTGTTATTAGAAATAGAGATACTCACTTGTTTAAAGAACGAATTTTAGAGATCGATCCGCATGCCTTTTTTGTAATAAGTGACTGTTATGAAGTGCAAGGCGGTGTCAAGAGGTCAAATTTACCATTTATCTAATAGTACTTTTTTGCTATAATTATATTGGAGTAGAGTATTATGAAGTTTATAGAATTAAAAAATGTTAATAAAACTTATTCAACAGGAGTAACTGCTCTTGCTGATTTATCAGTGGAAATAGAGAAAGGCGAGTTTGTCTTTGTCATTGGTCATACAGCATCAGGTAAGTCAACATTTATTAAAATGTTATATAGAGAAGAAAAACCTACTAAAGGTAGTGTTATAGTTGGTGGTGTTAATGTTGCTAAACTTCGTAATGGCAAAATATACAAGCTTAGAAGAAAAATTGGAGTTGTTTTCCAAGATTTTAAATTACTTCCAAAATTAACTGTCTATGAAAATGTAGCTTTTGCTTTAGAATGTTTAGGACTTAAAGCATCAGAAATTAGACCAAAAGTATTAAAAGCTATTGAAATTGTTGGCTTAAAAGAAAAGGTAAGAAGTTTTCCTCATCAATTGTCTGGTGGTGAACAACAAAGAGTATGTATTGCAAGAGCAATAGTAAATGAACCTAAACTTTTAATATGTGATGAACCAACTGGTAACTTAGATCCAGAAACTAGTAAAGAAATTATGAGTGTTATTGAAAATATTAATAAAGATTTAAAGACAACTGTTATTATGGCTACTCATGATAAAGAAATCGTTAATAGAATGAAAAAAAGAGTATTACTAATTGAACATGGTATTCTTACTGGTGACTATATGAAAGGAAGATATAAATCTCATGAAAGCGTTTAGAATTATAGGTAGAAGTTTTAGAGACGCTTTTAAAAGTGTCTTTCGTAACTTTAGTTTAAGTATGGCCTCTATATTATGTGCTACAATTACTTTGATGGTTGTATCTGTTTCATTTTTAATTGCAGCTAATGTTAAAGATGCTACGAAAAGCTTAGAGAGTGAACTTAGTATAGTGGTATATCTAGAACAAGATGCAAGTGAAAGTGATGTTAATTTTCTAGAATCTACTATTAAAAAGTTAAATAATGTTGAAAAGGTAGAATATAAAAGTAAAGATGAATGGAAACAAGAAATGAGTCAATATAATGATTCATTTGGTACAATATTTGAAAAATATGATAATAATCCATTACTTGATTCATTTACAGTAACTGTTAAAGATGCAAGTAATTTAAATAGTATAGCCGAAAAAATTAGAAATATGGATAAAGTAGATAGTGCTAATTATGGTGAAGATGCGGTATCAACTATTCTTTCAGTTTTTGATGTAGTTGAAAAAGTAACAGTTATAGTAGTTATTGCTCTTATATTTGTAACAGCATTCTTAATTACTAATACAATTAAACTTACTATTTATTCAAGAAGAAATGAAATTGAAATTATGCGCTTAGTTGGAAGTAGTAATACTGCAATTAAACTACCATTTGTAATTGAAGGATTTGTTATTGGTTTACTTGGCTCTTTAATTCCAATTATAGTAACAATTTATGGTTATATAATTGCTTATGGTAAATTAAATGGTCATTTAATAACTGATTTAATTCCATTATTAAGTCCATATAATTTAGTATTCTATGTTTCACTTATTATTGCAGGACTTGGAGCAGTTATTGGTATGTTAGGTAGTCTCCTTGCAGTTAGAAAGTATTTGAAGATATGATGAAGAAAAGTATACTTAATTATTTAAGATTTTCCTTTTTGCTTCTTTTTATAGTAGGTTTTACATCTACTCATTTTGCTGTACCAGTAATGGCAGCATCAGGGCAAACTTTAGGAGATTTAAAAACCCAATTAAAGGAGTTACAAAGTAAATATTCAGCTCAACAAAATAAGAAAAAACAAACTGAAGCTGAAAGAAATGCTAATATAAGCAAAATGAATAAAGCAAATAATGATTTGGAAGATACTAAAGCTAAAATTACTAGTTTGACAGAAGAAATAGAAAAAACAAATCAAGATATAGACACAGTAAAAGCTGAATCAGAAGAATTATTAAGACTTTATCAACAATTAGAATCTGATAATATTTATTTATCTTATGTTACAGGAGCATCCACAATTACTGATATGATTATGCGAATGGATGCAGTTAGTCAACTTACTAAGGCTAATCAAAGCAAATTAGATGAATTGGAATTACTTATTAAAAGTAATGAAAAATTAAGTAAGGAACTAGATAAATATGAAGATGAATTAGGTGAAAAAATATTAGCATATGAAGCAAGTGTTGATGCTTTAAATGGAGAAATAGAAGAATTAGAAGAAGGTACAGTTTCTTTAGATAAACAAATATCTTCTTTACAACAATCAATTAAATCTTATGAAGATTTAGGTTGTAAAGATAATGAACTATTAGCAGTATGTCTTAGTGGTGATATAAATAATAGTGGTTGGTTAAGACCAGTATCTAAAGCTAGAATAACATCTCTTTATGGTAGAAGAAAAAGTCCAACTGCTGGTGCTAGTTCAAATCATAAAGGTATAGATATGGGTGTATCTGAAGGTACTAAGGTTTATGCGACTGCTGCCGGTACAGTCGGAGCAATAGTAAGAAAATCATCTTGTGGTGGTAATATGGTTTATATTTGGGCATATGTTAATGGTAAACCTTATACTTATGTATTTATGCATTTAAAAGAAATATTAGTTAAAGTTGGAGATGTTGTAACTACTGAAACAGTTGTTGCTCTATCTGGTGGTGGTAGATCAACTGCATCTAAATATGG
Source organism: uncultured Bacilli bacterium (assembly GCA_947630055.1). Classification (GTDB taxonomy): domain Bacteria; phylum Bacillota_I; class Bacilli_A; order RF39; family UBA660; genus SIG200. The sequence goes on along the minus strand of CANRGA010000019.1, from coordinate 5,989 downwards.
TGGATATGATAGATGTACAACTGGAGCTCACTTACATTATGGTCTAGCATCTGGTGGATTCTATAATAGTTCAAACTTTAATTCTCATACTATTAATCCACCTGGATATCCTGGCTTATATCAATGGTTCTATACAAGATAATAAATTAATTAATCTTTTAAAATTATTGATTTTTATCATATTATATAGTAGAATGTAAATGTAATTACATTTAAGAGATGTCTTTGCCCGGTTGGGTGATAGGCATCTCTTATTTTTTTCTATACCATTTTATTATTTTATTATTTTTTATAATCATAATTTCTTTAACCCACTCGCGTTTAAATTTTCCATTATTAAAAACATTTTTTATTTGTTTTAATATGATCCTGGTTTTTAACTTAGAATGTGATATATCAATAATAAATTTTTTAGCTTGGTCTTTATTGTTTTTTATAATATTATCAACTGCTCTTTTTTTACTAGTAGCATTTATAAGACATTTTTTATCCCAATTACTGTTTTGAAAATAATAATCGGCACTTTTAATTCCTTCTGGTTTATTTATTTTTGGATTCATAAAAATTTCTCCACCAAATTTATTTTCCAATAATATAGCTGTTTCTATTTCAGAATTGTCATATTCTAAAACAACTTCATTAGTTTTTAAATTATATTTTTTGCCATTTTCTGCTATATAATATTTTCTATTTTTAATTTTATGGCTATTTGGAGTTGCATTTTTTACTTGCTTTTTTAAAATATTTTTATAATTCTTTTTCTTAATCATTTCAATGATACATTTATTTAAAAAATTCTCCTTTCATATATATATATTTGTCACTTAAATACCGATTTCCTTTTTTTTACGAAAAATTTCTCAAAAATATTTAAAATAAAAAATAATCTAATATTATTGGCTAGTTTTTTTAAATGTGCTAAAATAGTTAGTAGCTTAAATATTATTTATTAAGTAGGTGATTAATTTGAAAAAAATTGTTATATTTGGTGGAGGAAGTGGTCTTTCACAACTTTTAAAAGGTTTAAGATTATTTCCAATAGACGTTACAGCAGTAGTATCAGTTTCTGATAATGGTGGAAGTACAGGAAGAGTTCGTAAAGATTATAATATTCCTGCTGTTGGTGATTTAACAAAAGTATTACTTTCAATGAGTGAATGTGATAATGATATAAGAGAGTTGATGAATTATCGATTTACTAAATCAAAATCACTTGGTAATCATTCTATTAAAAATTTACTATTAACAGCCCTTTTAGATTTAAAAGGTAATTTTGATACATCTCTACCTATTTTATCTAAAGTTTTGGATGTTAAAGGTACAGTTCTTCCTTTGACTGAAGATAATGTTGATTTAGTAGGTATATTAGAAAATGGTAAAAAAATAGTTGGCGAAGAACAAATAACTAAATCTAAACATAAAATTACGAAAATTGCTTATTCTAATGAGATAACTGTAAATCAAAAAGTAATTGATGCTGTTAAAAAAGCTGATTTAATTATTTTATCTTCAGGAAGTTTAATTACTAGTATTATTCCCCATTTGTTAAATACTACATTAAATAACGCTATTAAAAATAGTAAAGCAAAAGTTATGTACATTTGTAATTTATTTACCCAACCAGGCGAAACTGATGATTATAAAGTAAGTGATCATATTAAATTATTAGAAAGTTATTTAGGTAAAAATACTATTGATATAGTTATTGCTAATAATACGAAAATGAATTCTAATTTAGTTAAGAAATATTCGAAAAAAGAACAAAAAGATCCAGTAGAATTAGATTTAGAAAATTTAGAAAAAATGAATAAATATGTAATTGCAGATAAATTATATATAGTAGAAGATAATGTTTATAGACATGATTCTCTAAAAACTGGTTACTTAGTATTTTCTTATTTAATGGATGGCGTTAAAAATGACATTCACAACTAGATTAAAAGAAGAAATTAGTAAACTTGATAATAATGAAATAGAAGCAAGATGTATTCTAGATGCTTTTTTACGCTATAATTCTTCCATAAAGGATAATATTACTATTACTTTAGAAAATGCTTCTGTTACTAGATTTATTTATAAAATTATTAAAGAATTTCTAGGAGTATCTCCTAAAATAATTGTAAGAGTCCAAAAAAGATTTAGAGTTAAACAAATATATATTTTAGAAATAAATGAAAAAGTAGATTTTATTAAAAGTGCAATTGATTTAAAAAGTTTACCTAATTTAGATAGTGATGAAGAAAAAATTGCCTTTTTAAAAGGAGCTTTTCTTGGTATAGGTAATGTTTCTAATCCTAAAACTAGTGGCTATCATTTAGAATTTATTTTAGATAATAAAAAGGATGCTACCTATATTGAAAATTTACTTAATTATTTTAAATTAAATGCCAAAGTTATTAAAAGAAATTATAAATATATTACTTATATTAAAATGAGTGAGTCGATAAGTGATTTAATTAAGATGTTTAAGGCCATTAATTCTTTATTTGAATTTGAAGATACCCGTATTTATCGTGATCATAAAAATATGGTTAATCGTCTTAATAATTGTGAACTTGCTAATCAAGAAAAATCGATTAAAAGTGGTTTAAATCAACTTGAAGATATCAAATATTTAGAAGATAATGATTTAATAAGCTTACTTGATGAACATGTTGCCTTAGTTATATCTTATCGGAAGAAATATCCTGATGTATCTTTGTCAGAACTTGCTAACATTATAAGTATGGAAACTGATTATCAAGTTGGTAAGTCAGGAATTAATCATCATTTTAGAAAGATAAAAGCTATTAAAGAAAATCATATCAAAAATAAGGAGAAGTAATGAAAGAAACAAGCGTTACCATTATTAGTACTAATATAAATAAACATATCTTAGATAATTATAAAGATTATCATGTAGTAGAGCAAAAATTTAAAATAGATGAATTACTTGATTATAAAAAAGTAATATTTTTTAATGTGCTTCATTATTATGATGATGAAGAAATAAAAGAGATATTTAAAACATTAGAAGATAATAACATTAAATTTATAAACTTTACTAATAATATAGAAGAAGCACTATATACATCTTATTTAATTATTTATGATGATAAAAAAATATTAGCAGAAGGTGTAACTGATGAAGTTTTAAAATGTGAAAAATTAATAAAAAAGGTTGGTTTAAATTTACCTTTCATTACTGAGTTATCCCTTCTTTTAAAAGATTATGACTTATTAGATAAAACATATAAAGATAATGCATCTTTAAAAGGTGCCCTATGGAAATAAGAAAGTTATTAAATGAATCAGGTATCATTGGAGTTATTTCAACATACCAAAGTAAATTAACTAAATTTAAGACACTTTCAGATTTAAATATTCCCAATGTTGAAAAAGCTTTAAAAATAGTTAGATTAGATGAGAGTATTTTAAATAAAAAATATGAAGATTTAACTATAAGTGAGTTATGGAAGATAGAGTTAATTACCAAACTAAGAGAAAAAGTAATTATTGTTGGTAATTTATCTCTATCTCTAAATAATCAAGATATTGAATATATGCAAAAATTATTTAAGAAATTAAATCGGGATTTTCATAAACAAATTATTATCATAGATAATGATGTTAAAGTATTCTTTAATTTAGTTAAAACTATCATAGTTATTAGAAATCATGAAATAGTATATAAAACAAATGATTTTTATGATGATGATCTATATAAGTATACTAAGATTCCTAAAATAATTGAATTTGTTAAGTTTGTTAATCAAGATAAGAAAAGAATTAATAAGACTACTGATATTCATGAACTTATTAAAGATATTTACCGGAGTGTTTCATGAAAGTAATGTTAGTATTAAGTTATGATGGCTCTAAATTTTATGGCTTTCAAAGGCAAAAAAATGTAAGAAATGTGCAAGGATATTTAGAAAGTACTTTAAGTAATATTTTAAATGAAGAAATTTTAGTTAAAGGAGCAGGCAGAACTGATGCTGGTGTTCACTCTTTATATCAAGTAGTACATTTTGAAACTAATAAAGATATAACTAATTTAAAATATAAATTAAATAATGTTTTAGAAGATATTAAAATAAAAAATGTAAAAGTAGTAGATGATGATTTTCACGCAAGACACAGTGCATTATCTAAAACATACCTTTATAAAATAGATTTAAGTGGTCAAAAAGATAGTAATTATTATAATATTATTAAATATAAATTAGATATTAAAAAGATGAAGGATGCATCTAAATTATTTTTAGGTACTCACGATTTTCATAATTTTGTATCAGGTAATAGAGAAGATTATCATAGTACAATTTATAAAATAAGTATTTATAAATTTAATAATACTTTATATTTAAAATTTACTGGTAGGGCTTTTTATCGCTATATGGTAAGAAATTTAGTTGGGGCATTAATTGAAATAGGCAAAGGTAAAATAGATAAAAGTGTTATAAAAGATATGCTAGATTATCCAGATTTAGAAAAAAGATTACCAACTGCTAGTCCCAATGGTTTATATTTATTAAAGATAAAATATTGACTAATTTAAAGTAAGTGTACCGACTTTTTTAAAGTAGATATACTGACTAATTTAAAGTTACTATATTGACTTTTTTAAAGTGACAATATATAATTTAGTTAGAAAAGGTGATAATATGTATGAACGAGAAGCAGTAGAAATGATTGAAAAAGTTAATAAAAACTTTAAAGTATTACTAGTTACTGGACCTAGACAAGTAGGAAAAACCACTTTGCTTTTACATTTGAAACCTCAAAATATGGAATATGTTACTTTAGATGATGAAGTTTTAAGAAATCAAGCAATAAATGATCCAAAATTATTTTTAGAAGAACATCCATCTCCCCTTTTAATAGATGAAGTGCAATATGCTCCTAATTTGTTTTCATATATTAAAATTAATGTTGATAAAGAGCAAAAAAATGGTATGTATTGGCTAACTGGTTCTCAACAATTTCATTTAATGAAATCTGCTAGTGAAACTTTAGCAGGTAGAGTAGGTATTATTAATTTAAACTCTTTTACTTATGCCGAGATTAATAATAATGCTAATAGAGAATTATTTGACCCATTAAATTTAAAAGAAGCACCCTATATAAATACGAAAAAATTATTTGAAATAATTTTTAAAGGTGGTATGCCAGAGTTATATAAAAATAAAAATATGGATAGAAATCTTTATTTTGGATCATATATAGATACATATATTAGTCGTGATATTAGGGAGTTAACCCAAATAGGTAATATTGATGCTTTTAAAAAATTTGTAGTAAGTGTAGCATCAAGAACTGGTGAGCAATTAAATTATTCAGCTTTAGCATTAGATTCTGGTATATCAGTACCTACTGCAACAAATTGGATGTCTATTTTAACAGTGAGTGGTCTTGTTTATTTACTTGAACCATATATGAATAGTGAAATAAAGAGATTAACCCATATTCCTAAAATAATTTTTATGGATACAGGCCTAGCAGCTTTTCTAGCAGGTTGGGAAAGTGCAAAAGACTTGCAATTAAGTGAAAAATCTGGACATTATCTAGAAACATTTGTTATTAGTGAAATTGTTAAATCTTATAATGCTAAAGGAATAAAACCAAATATTTCTTATTATCGTGATAAAGATAAAAATGAAATAGATTTAATTATGTATAAGAATGATACAATATATCCATTTGAAATAAAAAAGACTGCTTCCCCTAATTTAAGAATGATAAGCAATTTTAAAATATTAGAAAAGACAAATAAAAAGGTTGGCAATGGTGGTATTATTTGTTGTTATGATAAGTTAATGCATTTAGATGAAAATAATATGATTATACCAATATCCAGTGTGATTAATCCTTCAAAATAATTATTTGAATATAAAAATGTAAAAAATAATGTTAAATCTACAAAAAAGTGCCAGTAATAAGGAGTGAAAAATAAATGACACTCCTTTTTAAGTAAAATAAATGAAAAAAATAAAAAAAGAAAAACTTT
>CANRGA010000018.1 GCA_947630055.1 uncultured Bacilli bacterium | reverse complement strand
ATCTTTTTGGCATGGGTTTCTTTCCAATTTATAACTTTCTATTAAAAATGTCTTGACTTTTAATAGTTAGTCACCTAGTATTATTATAACTTAAATAAAGTTTTCGGGCAATTAGTTAGTATTCGTGGTATAATATTATTAAATAAAAAAGGAGAATCTAGGTTATGGAAAATAAATTTAATTTAACAAGAGAACAAAATGTTTTTGTGGCCAAAAGAAATATAGTTGATTATATTTGGAAAAGTGCTAACTTAGAAGGTATTGGTGTAACTTATCCGGAAACTCAAGCTATATATGATGGTGGCATTGTGAATGGTTTAACTGTTGATAAAATAATTGCTATTAATAATTTAAAATATGCTTGGCAATTTATTTTAGAAAATAGCAAGTTAGAAGACAATTTTCATATTCTTTGTCATATCCATAAACTTACATGTGAAAAATTGGTTTTAGAGCAAAATCTAGGAAAGCTAAGAACAACACCAGTAAATATAGGTGGTACATCTTGGCAACCTGATTTTCCTTTTGAAAGTGATATAAAAGATGAATTAACCCAAATTTTAGAACAACCAGAAAAGACTAAAACAGAAATAGCACTAGATGTAATGTTATATATAATGCGTAAGCAAATGTTTATTGATGGTAATAAAAGAGTAGCTATGTTGTTTGCTAATAAAATTATGATTGATAATGGTTGTGGTATTATTTCTATAGCTCAAGAAAATCAACCAACATTTTTTACTAAATTAATAAAATTTTATGAAACTGGGGATAATACTGATTTAAAGATGTGGCTTTATGAAACAAGTATTGATGGAATTAATTTGAATTAATATTATTCTAATATGAAGGAAGATAATAATTATGCGGAAAAAATTAAAAAATATCTTAGGCTATAATATTAAAACATTACTAGGTTTTGAACTACTATATAAGTTAATATCAGTTTTAATATTTGTTCCTTTATTTTTAAGTATATTTCATTTTATAACTAGAATAAGTGGTTTTAGTTATTTGACATTTGAAAATTTCTTTACATTTTTAACTAAACCTTTATCTATTATATTTTTACTTTTATTAATTATTATCATAACTTATTATACTTTAATAGATATTAGTACTATTATTGTGATATTAGATGCCTCTTACCAAAGGCAAAAAATAACAATTAAAGAGTCTTTTATTAAAGCAATCGAAAAATCAAAAAAAGTATTTAAGTTAAAAAATATTTTCTTACCGTTTTTAATTATCTTTTTAATACCTTTCTTAAATATTGGTATATCTTCTAGTTTTATTTCGACCATTTCTATACCAGAATTTATCACTGATTTTATAATGCATAATACCTTTCTTACTATTGTGTATTATTTGGCTATTTTAATTTTGGCAGTCATTTTATTTCGTTGGTTATTTGTCTTACATTATTTTGTTTTAGAAAATTGTAATTTTAAAGAAGCGAGAAAGAGAAGTATTAAATTAAGTCATAAAAATAAACTAAAAGATTTTTTTAGAATTACGCTTAGTCAAATAGTTTTAGGTATAGTGTATGTTTTATTTATTCTTTTAAATATTATTTTAATAATGGCTATCTATAAACTTGCTGGTAGTGTAAATATCTTAGGTAATTTATCTATTACGATAATTTGGTTAATTATTGCGATTTCTTTTATTGTAATTATGCTTTTAGCAACTCCTTTTAGTTATGCTTTAATAAGTATTTTATATTATTATCATAAAGATAAAATAAAGGAAAAAATTGTTCATATTAAAACTAAACAAAAAGAACAAATCCAAATTAAGAAAAAATTTAATATCTTTAAATATGCTATTATTATTTTAGTAATTGGTAGTGCTACTTTATTTACTTATTCAATTATTAATGGTAAGTATGATTTAAATGTGGAATATATAAGAACAATGGAAGTAACAGCGCATAGGGGTGCATCAGTCGATAATCCGGAAAACACTATGAGTGCTTTTAAGGGTGCTAAAGAAAAAGGTGCTGATTGGATTGAACTTGATGTACAACAAACTAAAGATGGTAAGATTATTGTTATGCATGATACTAATTTAAAAAGAACAACGGGAGTTAATAAAAATACTTGGACAGTTACTTATGATGAGATAAAAGATTTAGATGCTGGTAGTTTTTTCTCTAGTGATTTTAAAGATGAAAGAATTCCTTTATTTAGTGAAGTAGTAGAATTTGCTAAAAATAATAATATTAAATTAAATATTGAATTAAAACCAACTGGTAATGAAAAAGATTTTGAAAAAAAGGTTATTGATATTGTAAATAATTATGATTATGCCAAAAATTGTGTGATTACATCACAAGTATATGAAGTATTAGAAAATGTTAAAAAGTATGATCAAAATATTAAAACTGTCTATGTAATGAGTCTTGCTTATGGTGATATAACTGATTTAAAAGAGGCGGATAGTTTTAGTATTGAAGCATCTAGTATAACTAAAACTTTAGTGGGTAGAGTACATAATAGTGGTAAAGAAATTTATGCATGGACAGTTAATACGAAAGAAAGTATTAGTAAAATGGTGGAACTCAATGTTGATAATATTATTACTGATAATATTACTTTAGCAAAAGATACTATTTATGAAAGTAAAACTAGTAATTTAATAAGTATTTATATTAAATTTATTGAAAATTTATTAAATTAGAGTAAATGCAACCAAATTTCAACAAAAAACAACTCAAAAGTGATAGTTTGCAACTGGTAGAAATCATAAAATCATCTTGGAAAGGAGAAAAAGTATGAATAATAATTTTGCTGAAAACTTACGCAAGATTAGAAAAGAAAATAATTTAAGTCAAGAAGATTTAGCAGAAAAATTAGGAGTATCTCGTCAAGCCATATCTAAATGGGAATCTGCCAGTGCTTATCCTGAGATGGATAAAATTATTGCTTTATGTGATTTATTTAATTTAAATATTGATGATTTATTACATAAAGATATTAAAGAAATTAAGGGAGAAGAAAATGCCCGAAAGAATTTAAATAAATATATTGATGATTTTTTAAAATTTATTACAGATACTGTTAATTTATTTAGTAATATGACTTTTAAAAGTAAAATCAAATGTTTATTAGAAGAATTTATTATTGGTTTAGTTTTATGCTTTATAGTGGGTATTATTTATTGTTTTAGTAATTATATCTTTATTAGTTTATTTAATTTCTTACCATATCAAATATATACTTTTATTGTATCTTTACTTAATGCTTTAGTACTTATCTTTTTTATCGTTGTTGCCATAATTATTTTTATTCATATATTTAAGACAAGATATTTAGATTATTATGATAGAGAAGTGGTAGAAAAAGAAGAAGTAATAACAAAAGAAATACCAGCAAAAGAAATAGAAAATAAAAATGAAGTAAAGTATGAAGATAAGCATAAAATAATTATTCGCGATCCAAAACATAGTGAATATAAATTTATTAATGGTTTATTTAAATGTATTATTTATTTTATTAAATTCTTTAGTATATGTATTGCTTTTGGTTTATGTCTTACTTTAATTATGTTACTTGCTACTTTAGGTTTTACCTTCTTACTTTATAAAACTGGTCTATTTTTTACAAGTTTATTAGGTCTTATTATTTCATCAGGTGTTATTAATATTATTCTTATTTTAGTCTTATTAAATTTTATCTTTAATAGACAAAGTGATAAGAAAAAATTAATCTGGAGTTTTATCATATCTTTAATTACTTTTGGTCTTAGTTGTGGTCTTTTAGGAGTAAGTATTCTTGATTTTAATGTTGTTAAGAATTTTGATGGTATGTTAAAAAGTGAAAAATTAGAATTTAAAATGACTGATAATTTATTCTTTGAATCTTTTGTTGCAGATGATAATATTACTTACATTGAAAAAGATATTGATAATATTATCGTAGACTCTAGTGTTTATAAAATATATGATGTTGAATATTATGAAAGCAATGATATAATTCATTTATATAGTAGTATTGGTAATCCAATGGTAGTTATAAGAGATTTTATCGATAAACTTAATAATAAAGAAATACTTGATATTAATAGTGATATACAAAAAGTAACTATTTATGCAAATAAAGAAAATATTCAAAAGTTACAAGATAATGAAAATAAATATTATCAAAAACAAAAAGATAGAAATGATGAAATAAGTTATTATGAAAATGTTATTGATAGTTATGAAAATAGAATTTATGAATTAGAAGATGAACTATCTAATTGTAAATATAATTAATTAAAAAACTTTGATTTGAGATATAACCAAAGTTTTTTTGTCGACTTAACAGAAGTTTTGTCGAATGTGTAGACAAATAAAATATTCTATTTATAATAAATGCTCATGGAAGTTGTGTTATAGACGTCACCAAAAATCTGAAATTTCGGGGAGGTAATCTCAGAAAGGACGGTGAGGCTGGTGAAAGCAAGAAATCGAGAGAAAGTATTGTTACTAATCATTTTGATGTTAGTGTATATTTTATATACATTAATTGAAAGAGGCGTCGTCCAAGTAGTAATACAAGGATAACGCCATTTAGTTCAAACTAGGTGACGTGAAATTCACGCTTCCTATACATTTAGTATACTACAAATACTTATAAATTATCAAGATGTTATCTATATTTTACTAATTTAAGTAAATATTAAGTTTTTAATAAGAATTAATTAATAATTTTTGATTTATTTGTGATATTATTAAATAGTGATATGTTATGAAGAAGAGAAAAAAGAAAAATTTAAATAAAGTTTTAATTATTTTAGTAATAGTTATTGCTATTATTGGATTAATTTTTATAAGTAAAGATAAAATATTTAAAAAAGATGATATTAAAGATAATAATATAAATAGTGAAATAAATGATATAGATGATAATGAAGAAGAAATAATATTTGATGATTATGATGTTTCTAATAAAACTTATGATGATGTATCAGTACTACAATATTATGATGAAGATGCATTTAATAAAGATGATAAAGATAAAGATGTAAAACCTTTTATTTTAAAAAGATTAAATGAATTTAGTAAGTTAGATACGAGAATTAAAAAAATAATTAAAAATTATGATAATTATCCCGAAAAGTTATTAGCATCACTATCTATGAATATTGAACTTACTCCATTTGTTGTTGATTATCCTAGTAAAAAGGGTAAAGTTTATAGTGAAGATGTAGGTAACTTTGAAGGAGATATGCCAAGATTATTTCAATGGGATGAAAGATGGGGTTATGGTAGTTATGGTACCAGTAATGTTGCTATAAGTGGTTGTGGTCCGACATCTCTATCTATGGTAGTGGTGGCTTTAAAAAAGGATAAAACAGTAACTCCTTATAAAGTAGCAAAACTTGCCGAAGAAAAAGGTTACTATGTAGAAAATTCTGGTACGACTTGGGATTTAATTAGAGAAGGTGCTAAAGATTATGGTCTTAAAGTAAATGAACTTTCTCTATCTGAAAGCAGTATGAAAAATGCTTTAAATAATGGTCACTATATAATTTTAAATTTAAGAAAAGGTGATTTTACGATTAATGGGCATTATATTGTAGTTGCAGGAGTAGAGAATGGTAAATTTAAAGTAAATGATCCAAATAGTTTACTTCGTAGTAATATGTTATGGGAATTTGATCGTCTTAAAGGCCAAATTAAAAATTTATGGGATCTTTATTTATAAAATAAAGATAAGTGATTTATGAATATATTAGTTGTAGATGATGAAAAGACAATCGCGGATTTAATTGAAATATATTTGCAAAATGAAGGCTTTAAAGTATATAAATTTTATGAAAGTAAAGATATCTTAAATACTTTAGAAAATGTTAATATCGATTTAGCCATTTTAGATGTAATGATGCCAGATGTTGATGGTTTTTCTCTATGTCAAAAAATTCGGAAAAAATATAATTTCCCTATTATTTTTGTAACTGCTAAAGTAGAAGAAATAGATAAAATAAGTGGTCTTACACTAGGAGCTGATGATTATATAACTAAACCTTTTCAACCCTTAGAATTAGTGGCCAGAGTTAAAGCCCAAATTAGAAGATATACCAAATATAATCAAGATAAAGTAACTGATAATGTTATTGACTTTCGTAATATTTTAATTAATAATGATACTCATGAATTTTATTTTAATGAAGAAAAAATAGATTTAACTCCTACAGAATTTGCTATTATGTGGTATTTATGTTTAAATCGTGGTAATGTTGTAAGAACAGAAGATTTATTTAAAGAGGTATGGCAAGAAAAATATTATGCTAGTGATAATAATACTATTATGGTTCATATAAGACATTTAAGAGAAAAAATGCATGATACAGATAAAAGAGCTAAATATATTATTACTGTATGGGGAGTAGGTTATAAAATTGAAAAATAACGGTTTAAAAAAGATTATCAATAAAAGTATTGCTTTAGCCCTTATCTGGACTATCATGTTAGTATTATTATATTTTCTATTTAATTTATATTTTACTATTGCAGATTTTCAATGGATATATGATATATCACCAGATATTTATTATAGTTTAAAACAAAATTATCTAAATAATAATTTATTATTTTTAATTGGTTTTGTTATTTGGACTATTGGTATTATTAGTATTTTAATATATGTTATTTATAAATTTTTTAAATTTAATTCTGCTTTAACTAATTCAATCAATGATTTGTATCAAAATGATATAGATTATATAACTTTACCAAAAGAGTTAGAAGAATTAGAACAAAAGTTAAATAAATTAAAAAGAGAATCAGAAAAAAATGAAAGATTAGCAAGAGAAAATGAACAAAAGAAAAATGATTTAATTGTTTATTTAGCCCATGATTTAAAAACACCACTAACATCTATAATTGGTTATTTATCACTTTTAGATGAAATAAATGATATGCCAAAAGATAAACAAACTAAATATATTAAAACGACATTAGATAAAGCTTATAAATTAGAAGATTTAATTAATGAATTATTTGATATAGCAAGATTTAATAGTGAAACTATAATAATAAATAAAGAAGCGTTAAATTTAAATATGATGTTAGAACAAATAATTGATGATTTTTATCCTATCTTAAAAGAAAATAATAAAGAAATTAATTTAGAATATCAAGATGAAATTAATTTAATGGGAGATTCAGATAAACTAGGTAGAGTATTTAATAATTTAATTAAAAATGCTATTTATTATAGTACAGATAAAGATATTACTATAAAAATTAATAAAGATGATAATAATACTTTTATAGAAGTTACTAATAAAGGAGTAATACCAGAAGATAAATTAAATAAAATATTTGAAAAATTTTATCGCGTAGATTATGCAAGAAATACCAAAACTGGTGGTAGTGGTTTAGGTCTAGCTATTGCCAAAGAAATAGTGGAACTCCATAATGGAAGGATAGAAGCTAAAAGTACCAATGGTTATACAAGTATTTTAGTAACATTACCTTTAAACTAGATTATTCTAGTTTTTTTGTTTATGTAGAAAATTTAGTTATGTAGAAAAAATGAAAAAGAAACCTTAAAATAAAGATTTCTATTCAAAATTTTTCTACATAAACAAAATTATGTAGAATTCTACATAATTTAATGTAAAGTAAATCAATAAATGTATTGAATAACTATATGCGTTTAAAGTATAATAAAGATATACAACAATACGATATTTAAGTTTACACCTCTCATGTAAAATTTTTGATTCATTCTTGATTCTCGGGGGGGGTAATATAAAATAATCTTAGTAAAGTAGAAGGAGAATAGTTATGGAAGAAAATAATAACGAGAAAAAGAAACAAGTAAGATTAGCAATAATAGGAGTAGTAGCATTACTATTATTAACACTAGGGGCAACCTATGCATTCTTTTTAATAGATACAGATAATAGTACAAGTAAATCAAATATTAAAGGAGATATAAGTAAAGCCGGAGTAGCAACATTAGTACCCAAAACGAGTAATCTACATATAAATTTAAGTGCAAATGATATGGCAGAAGCTAATCAAGGGAAAGAATATTATGGTGATGAATTAGAAAGTAACCCATATGTATTAAGTGAAGAAGAAGGAACACATACGATAAGTCAAGTACAAATAACTGATGGAGAAGCAACCACCAAATATAGTTGTAATGCTAAAGTAGTAGTAACAATGGAAATAGCTGAAGACAATAATATGGGAAGTGTATTAGAACCCGGAGATTTAATATTACAATTCAAAGGAAATTTAATAAATGAGAAATTAGATTTAAGTGAAATAAAGAATGAAGGAACAAAAGAATATAATATCAGTTTTAAATTAACAGGGAATACAACAGAAGATATACAAGCATATATCAAATTAATAAATAGAAAAGAAAATCAAAATTATTTAGCAAGTAAGAATTTAAAAGTAGATATAAAAACCACAGAGTTAAGTTGTGATATATTTACACCAAATACAAAATTAATAGCGGAATTAAGAAAAAAATCAAATGGTCAATTAACAAACGATTTAGTATATGGTTTATATAGATATCAAGGTAATTCAATAGTGTCAAATGTTATTTTAAATGATTCTGGTGGTATTGAATCTATGGATAGAATAGATATAGTAAACAACAATTATATCTGTTTAGGAAGTGAATGTTCCACTGCAGAAGGTAATGACATGTACAGAATAATTGGTATCAATGAAGATGGCGAGATGAAAGTAATAAAAAATATTCCAGCTAATGATAAAATTGCCTGGAATAGTGATTATCAATCAGATATTAAATGGCCAGAAAGCGAATTATATCAATATCTAAATACAAAATATTATAATAACTTATCAATAGAATTAAAAGAAAAAATAATAAATACATCATGGAATTATGGTAATATAATTGATGTAAATTCACATGCTGGTGAAGAAGCCCAAAACATATTTACCCCAGAAGAGTTAGTAAAATATAAAGAATTAACAGATGCAATACTTGGAAATGATGGAAGTGAATTAAATGATGGCCAAAAACGAGAAAAAATAAAAGAAATGACAAAATTAAAATCAGAAGCCCTAATGAAAAAAGAAGCACAATTAACAGATAATAAAAAGGCCAATATAGGATTAATGAATATAACAGATTATTGTAGTAGTTTTGAAAGTGATAAAGAATTAAACTGCATGAGTTCTATGGTAGCACAGATGTTGAATTTTGGCTATGACGATGTAAATGAAACTGCAGATGCATCATTATTAGGATTAACATGGTTAACAACGCCGATAGATCTGATGGCAGAGTGGACATTGTCAAATGCCGAGTTTGGCAGCGGTCTTTGCGTTGCCTGGTGTGTGGGTGCGTATGGTGATGCCTGCCGTAGCCTCGTTCACTATGAGAATCCGGCACGTCCAGTATTCTTCCTAACAAGTGATATTGAATTATCAGGAGAAGGAACAATAGAAAGTCCATTTAGAATAGCGGGTATTGAATAAAATTATATAAAGAGTGAGTAACATAAAACTCATTCTTTTTAAATGTATAATTATATTGACAAATGTTATATAGTGTTATATGCTGTTATATATAAAGGAGTAATAATGAAGTTAATAATAAGTAATAGTAGTCCCGTCCCTATATATGAACAAATAAAAACTAGTATTATTGAGCAAATTAATAATAATGAGTTAGAAGAAAATGAAATATTACCTTCTATTCGTAATTTAGCTCAAGATATCAAAATAAGTGTAATGACAATAAAGAAAGCTTATGATGAATTAGAAAAAGAAGGATATATTAAAAGTATTCAAGGTAAAGGTACTTTTGTTTCTCCAAAGAGTGATAATTTAATCAGAGAAAATGCCCAAAAAGAAATTGAAAAACATATTGAAAGTGCAGTTAATATTGCAAGTATGTATGGTATAAGTAAGAATACAATTAAAGAATTAGTTGATATATTTTATGAAAGTGGTGGAAAATGAAAAATATAATTGAAATTAAAAATTTAGTAAAAAAATATGATAACTTTACTCTAGGAGAGTTATCTTTAGATATTCCTAGTGGTTGTATTATTGGTTTAATTGGTGAAAATGGTGCTGGTAAAACAACTTTAATAAAATGCTTACTTAATATTATTAAAAAAGATCAAGGTGAAATTAAAATATTTGGTAAGAGTAATTATTTAAATGATGATATTGGGGTAGTTTTAGATAATATGTTTTTTCCGGAAATATTAAAACCACAAGAAATAGGAAAAATAATGCAAGGTATTTATCAAAATTGGGATACTGAGTTATTTAATAATTATTTAAAAGAGTTTGAATTACCTACTAATAAACCAATTAAAGAGCTATCTAAAGGTATGCGCAAAAAATTAGAAATAGCAACGGCCCTATCACATCATCCTAAACTTTTAATTTTAGATGAACCTACTAGTGGCCTAGATCCAGTTGTAAGAAGCGAAGTATTAGATTTATTTTTAGAATTTATTCAAGATGAAGATAAAAGTATTATTTTATCAACGCATATTACTAGTGATTTAGAACATATTGCAGATAAAATAATATTTATAGATGAAGGTAAGATAGTTTTAAATGAAATGCGTGATGATATAATAGATGATTATGGTATCTTAAAATGTTCTAAAGATGAATTTAAAAATATTAAAAAAGAAGATATAGTTCGTTATAAACAAAATAAATATAATTATGAAATACTCGTTAAAAATAAAAAAGAAATAAAGAAAAAATATAAAAAGATGGTTGTTGATAATATTACTTTAGAAGAATTAATGGTACTTATGATAAAAGGAGAAGCATAATGTTAGGATTTATTAAAAAAGATTTATTTATGATTAAAAATAGTTTAAAATTTATCGGGATTATATTTATTATTTATTTACTAATGGCTCTTACTAATACAATGGATGTTACTTTTTTACTACCTTTTTTAAGTGTTATGTTAATGATTTCAACATTTAGTTATGATGATTTTAATAATTGGAATGCTTATGCTGTAACATTACCTAAAGGAAGAGCAAATATTGTTAGAGCTAAATATGTATCTACTTTAATATTGTTAGTTATTTCGACAATTATAGTAACTATTATTTCTATCTTAGTAAGTTTAGTAAATAAAAAACCAATTAATTATAGTGAACTATTATTAATGATGGCTGTAACTATGTATACAACGGCATTAGTATTAGTTATTATGTATCCCATTATGTTTAAATTTGGAGTAGAAAAGGGAAGAATTGCCATATTTATTTTAATCTTTGGTATAGCTATATTAGGTGGTTTATTTATAGATTATATTAATTTATCTAGTGTTGTTAATTTATTAGATAAATATTGGCAAATAATTATTCCAGTTACAGGAATAGGTTTAGTTTATTTATCTTATCTTATTTCAAAAAGAATAGTTATGAAAAAAGAATATTAAAATAAAAAAGGACTCTGCCACTACGAACAATGCTTTAAAAAGCCAAGTTCCAACGCCCGAAGCGAATAGTGGTACGAGTCCTTTTTCTATTGACAATATTATCATAAATAAAATACTTAGTCAAAATGAAAAAAGCCGAGAATGTGGAATCAAATGATAAAAAGTATCTTTTGATAATAACGTCCGAAACGAACACATTGTGGCTTTTTTCTATAGAAAATATTACTATAAATTCTTAAGATAGTCAATTTTTTTGAATTTGTAACTTAGATGTAACTTAAACTATAATATAATTGTTTTAGAAAGGAAGAAATATATGGAAATTTTAAAAGTGGAAAATTTAACTAAAATATATGGTAAAGGAAATGCGAAAGTAGTTGCACTTGATAATGTTTCATTTTCTGTATCTAAGGGTGAGTTTATTGCGATAGTAGGAGCATCAGGCAGTGGTAAATCAACTCTTTTACATTTAATTGGGGGAGTAGATCGACCTACTAGTGGTAAAGTTTTTATTGATGGCACTGATATTTTTAATTTAGATGATGATAAACTGGCTATTTTTAGAAGAAGACAGGTTGGCTTAATTTATCAATTCTATAATTTAATTCCGATATTAAATGTCGAAGAAAATATTACGTTGCCTTTGTCTTTAGATAATAGGAAAATAAATCAAGCCAAAGTACAAGAAATGTTAGATTTACTAGGACTTTCTAACCGTAAAAATCATTTACCTAATGAACTTTCTGGTGGACAACAACAAAGAACTAGTATAGGAAGAGCCCTTATTACTAATCCAACTATTATTTTAGCTGATGAACCAACTGGTAATCTAGATTCCAAAGCTAGTGATGAAATTGTTAAACTTTTGCAAAAATCTAATAAAGAGTTAAAACAAACTATTATTATGATTACCCATAATATGGAAATTGCTAAATATGCCGATCGCATTATTAAACTAGAAGATGGCAAAATTGTCTAAGGGGTGAAATAGATGAATTTGTTAAAGAAATTAACTAAGAAAAATCTTCTTTTAAATAAGAAAAGAACTATTGTCACCATTATTGGCATTATTTTATCAGTATCTCTTATTACTGCTGTATCATCTCTATATGTTAGTTTAATTAACTCTTTAATATCATTTGAAACAAGTGAACAAGGAAACTTTCATGTAGCTTACTTTGATGTACCAATAAATGATTTAAAGAATTTTCAAAATAACCGGAGTATTGAAGAAATATTTTTAACTAAAAATATTGGTTATGCTAAACTTGAAAATTCAAAAAATCCCAATAAGCCTTATATTTTTATTAAAGGATTTTCGCAAAAATCTTTAGAAAATTTAGGTGTTAAATTAGTTGATGGAAGACTACCTCAAAAAGAAGATGAAATAGTAATTCCAACGCACCTTAAAACTAATGGTAGAGTAACTTATAACATAGGTGATACGCTTACGTTAAATGTGGGAGATAGAGTATCTAGTGATGGCACCATATTAACGCAGAATGATCATTACATACCAGATGATTCAACAGAGGTTATAGCGGATGTTAATGGTAAAATAATAGAAAGTAATGAAAGCACTAAAAGTAATGAAAATATTACTAATACGAAAAGTATTACTTATAAAATAGTAGGTATTATTGAAAGACCACCTTATAATGTTGAAAGTTATTCTGCACCAGGGTATACTTTTATTACTTTTGAAAAAGATAATGAATTTAATAATACTGTTGATGTTTATGCTAGATATACTAAAAGTGGAATTAAAAATAATTTAAAAATCACGGCTGGCATTTTAGGCTTTGATGAAGATTTATTTATTCTTTATCATAGTGGTGAAGTATTATCAGAATCAGAAAGTGATCAAATACTTTATGAAATAGATCATACTAAATATAAATTTCAAGAAAATAATTATTTGATAAAATTAGAAAATGATCCAATTAAAGATTCTAGTATTGGTGGTTTAGGTGTAGTAGTAGCCATTGTTTGTTTAATCATTATTGTTACGTCTGTCTTTTGTATTAAAAACAGTTTTGATATTAGTGTATCTGAGAAGACAAGACAATATGGGATGCTTCGAAGTATAGGCGCGACTAAAAAACAAATTAAAAAGAATGTTTTTTATGAAGCAACAATTTTAGGTTTAATTGGTATTCCTTTAGGTATTTTAGCTGGTCTATTTGCATCATACATCCTAATTATTGTTTCAAATTATTTCCTTTCTACGGCAATTAATGGTAAAATGTTAAACTTTTCATTCTCAATTATAGCTATTATTTTAGCAGTTATCATTGGTATTATAACTATTTATTTATCTGCTATTAGAAGTGCATCAAAAGCAGCCAAAGTATCCCCCATTGAATCAATTAGAAATAGTGCGGATATTAAAATAAAAGCAAAAAAGATAAAATGTCCTAAAATTATTAAGAACTTATTTGGCATAGGAGGAGAAATATCTTATAAAAATTTAAAGAGAAATAAAAGAAAATATCGCACTACCGTAATTTCAATTGTAGTATCCGTTGCTACTTTTATTTCCTTATCTTCATTTATGAATATGGCATTTGATACAGTTAAAAATCAATTTAAAGAAGAAGATTATAATATTTATGTTTACTTAGAAAGTAATGATGCTGTTAAAAAAATTCCTGAAATAACTAGTTTAGATAATGTAGAAGAATATGCTATTCAAAGAGAATATCAAGCTGAAATTAAAAATGTTAAAATTAATAAAAAACATCAAAATTTAACAGGGTATAATAATGATACTTATCAAAATATTGGTATTATGGCCATAGGTAATGAGGCATATCAAAAATATCTTAAAAAGTTAGGTTTAAAATATGAAGATGTTAAAGATAAAGGTATCTTACTAGATAGAGTATTATATACTTTAAATCATAAAGATTATCGTTACAGAATGTATGATTATCAAAAAGGTGATGTTATTTCATTTATCGGTAATGATAAAAATTTTGATTTACCACTTGCTTTAGTAACTGATGAGAATCCATTTAGTTTAAGTACAAGAGAATACGAAAGTATTGTTATTGTTAGTGATGAATTATGGGATAAATATTTTACTTTAGATGATCTGGGATATCTTTATATTAAATCAAATGATGCTTCTAAATTACAAGATAATATTGATGAAATATTAAAAGATGA
Organism: uncultured Bacilli bacterium; assembly: GCA_947630055.1. GTDB lineage: Bacteria > Bacillota_I > Bacilli_A > RF39 > UBA660 > SIG200. Next base: position 8,144 of record CANRGA010000018.1, on the reverse strand, counting down.
TGACTATTATTTAAATAATACCGAAGAAGATTATAATATGATGCATAATTTATTTACTTTAATAGGCATTTTCTTATATGGTTTTATCATTGTTATATCTCTAATTGGTATTACTAATATCTTTAATACTATTACAACTAGTATGGAATTAAGAAGACAAGAATTTGCCATGTTAAAGTCAATTGGCATGACTAAAAGAGAATTTAATCGGATGATTAGATTAGAAAGTATCTTTATGGGCTTAAAATCATTATTGTTTGGTATTCCAATTGGCCTAATATTATCATATTTAATATTTATGGCTTTAAAAGATGAAACGGGTATTTATAACATTCCAATAAAGGCCATACTAATTACGATTATCTTTGTATTCTTACTTATTACTTGTATTATGAAATATTCAATGAGTAAAATAAATAAACAAAATACGATTGAAACAATTAGAAATGAGAATATTTAAAAAGGGTTATTCCCTTTTTTTCTCATCTGTTATGATATAATAAAAAATGAAAGGAAATATTATGCATATTTTATTAATTGAAGATAATGACACTATTATTAAAGGTCTTACATATTCTTTAGAGAAAAATAATTATGAGTTAATAGTTAAGAAAAATGTTAAAAGTGCTAAAGAATATTTATTAAATAAAAATTTAGATATTGCTTTAATTATTTTAGATATAACTTTACCAGATGGTGATGGTTTTTCCCTTTTTACTAATGTTATAAAAAAGGAAAAAATTCCAACTATATTTCTAACTGCCAAAGATAGTGAAGAAGATATTGTAAAAGGTCTAACTCTAGGAGCTGAAGATTATTTAACGAAACCTTTTAGTTCGAAAGAATTACTCGTTAGAATGGAAAAAATATTAAGTAGATATAATAAAAATAATACTATTACGGTTAAAGATATTACTTTTGATTTTGCTAAAATGGAAGTATTTAAAAATAATAAATTAATTGATTTAACATCGCTAGAATTAAAAATATTGCATCTTTTATTTTTAAATATTAATAAAGTGGTAACTAGAAGTACTATTTTAGATAAAATTTGGGAATGGACTGGTAATGATGTTGATGATCATACCATAACTGTTTATTTAAAAAGAATTAGAGAAAAGCTACAAACAGATGTAATTATTACAATTAAAGGAATTGGGTATAGGATAGATGAAAAATAAAATTAATTTTAAAAAGTATTTAATAGAAACATTTATTATAAGTATTATTTTAAGTATTATTTTTGCATTCCTAAATATTTATGAATATAATGTTTATAAACAAAATTTTAATAATAAAGTAGCCTTAATAATTAGTAAAGTAAAAGAAAAATATCCAGATATTGATAATAATGATATAGTAGAAATATTAAATAATAAAGAAAAGACAAATGATTTATTTAAAGAATATGGTATTTTAGAAAGTGATTCCTATATATTAGAAAATAAAGATGCTTTTAATACTTTTTTAATTATTAATATTAGTTATCTTATTATAAGTATCATAATTATTTTATTTGTCTATTTACATTATGAAAAGAATAGAAGAAAAGAAATAAAAGAAATTACTAAATTAGTAGAAAGAATTAATAATAGTGATTATCAAATTAATTTAAATGATTTAACAGAAGATGAATTATCAATCCTTAAAAATGAAATTTATAAAACAACAATTATTTTAAAAGAAAGAGCGGAATTATCTCATCAAGATAAATTGGAATTAAAAAAATCTTTAGAAGATATTTCGCATCAATTAAAAACGCCTTTAACATCAATGCTAATTATTTTAGATAATTTAATAGATGATGCTAATATGCCTAAAAAATTACAAGAAGAGTTTATTCATGATTTAAAAAGAGAAGTTTTAAATATTAATTTTTTAGTGCAAAATTTACTTAAACTTACAAAATTTGATGTTAATACAGTTAAATTTAATAGAAAAGATATTTTAGTGAGTAATTTAATTAAAGAAGTTATGAAAAATACTGCTACTTTAAGTGATTTAAAAAATATTGTGATAAATGTTAAAGGTAACAAAAATATTAAATTAAATATTGATTATAATTGGCAAATAGAAGCCTTAACTAATATTTTAAAAAATTGCTTAGAGCATTCTTATAATAATAGTGAAGTAGATATAGAGTATAGTGAAAATAAAGCATATACCAAAATAGATATTACTGATTATGGTGTAGGTATTACGAAAAATGATTTACCACATATATTTGAGAGATTTTATCAAAGTGAAAATGCTTTAAATGAGAGTATGGGAATAGGTTTATCTTTAGCTAAAAGTATTATTGAAAAAGATAATGGTAGAGTATTTGTACAGTCAAATAATCACAAAACAACCTTTACTATTAAATATTTTAAAGTTTAAATTGTGAATTAATTATGAAAAATTGCTAAAAAAATAGTACTATTTTTAAAAATGTTGTATAATTATGTTTGAAGGAGTAAAAAATATGAAGAAAAAAATATTATTATTTGTAGCAATGTGTTTATTAGTGTTACCTATTACTACAAAGGCGATATCTTATGATAATTATAAAACACTAAATTTAAAAGAAGCTTTAAAAGATGAAGAGATAGAAGAAGCTTTTAAAAGTTATAAGGAAACAGATAAACAAGTAACAATTTATCTATTTAGAGGAAAGGGTTGTGCTTTTTGTCGAGCATTTTTAACATTTTTAAATAGTATTGTTGATGATTATGGTAAATATTTTAAAGTTGTTTCTTTTGAAGTATGGAATGATTCTGAAAATAGTGCCTTACTTAGTTCAGTAGCAGCTTTTATGAATAAAGAACTTGAAGGTGTACCATTTATTGTAATAGGAGATAAAGTTTTTGATGGTTATACAGAAAGTTATGATGAAGATATAAAAAATACTATAAAAGAATTATATGATAGCAAAAATAGATATGATGTTTTTGCCGAAATGACTGAAGAAGATTTAAATGTTACTAGTATAGATGAAAATCAAAATAGTGGTTCTGCAGATGTAACTAATGAATATTCTAATACTAGTAGTGGTAAAGATATTTCTAATAGTGAAGTATTATTAGTAACATTCTTATTATTTATTATAAATATTATTGTAGTTCTTGCTTATGTTAATTATGAAAATAAAAAAGTTATGCTTAAGCTTGGCGAAAAATCAAAGAGGTAGTAATGAAAAAAATAATATTATCATTATTAATAGTGCTTTCAGTTTTTACTTTAAGTAGTTGTGGTAAAAAAGAAGTAAAAAATACTGATGCTATTAAATTTAAAGAAGAATATGAGAAATTAAATGGCGAAAAAAATAGAAATGGTGTAACTTATCGAGAAGTAGAAATAGATGAGGAAAATCCATTTGTATTTGCTACAGCTGAAGAAATTCAAGAAAAAATAGATAATAAAGAAACATTTGCGGTATATTTTGGCTTTAATAGTTGTCCTTGGTGTCGAAGCATTATAACTACTTTAATCGAAGTAGCAGATGATTTAAACATTGAAAAAATTTACTATGTTGATGTTTTAGATATCAGAGATACTTATGAATTAAATAGTAAAAATAAACCAGAAAAAACTAAAGATGGTAGTGAAGGTTATAATGAACTTATCAATAGTTTAGCAAGTGTTCTAAGTGATTATACTTTAACAACTGAAAAAGGTAAAACTGTTCAAGTTGGTGAAAAAAGAATCTATGCTCCAAATTTAGTAAGTGTTGTTGATGGTAAAGCACAAAAATTAAATACTGGTATTAGTGAAATGCAAACTGATAGTATGATGGAATTAACTGATGAGATGAAGAAAGATACTTATGATCAGTTTAAATGTGTGCTAGACTGTTTACAAGAAGATGTTAAAGTTTGTCAACAAGGTTGTTAGTTAAAAAGCTGGAAAATTTATTCCAGTTTTTTTGTTTTTATGAAATATTTAATAATAACCAAAAAGTACTTGTAAACACATTTAATCAAATGGTATTATTATATTATCTAAGAATTAATAATTAAGTATATTTATAAAATGTTTTAAAATTTATTATGGAGGTCGAACATGCGTAGTATAAATATTGGGGGAATTTATAAACATTTTAAAGGAAATTTATATCAAGTACTTGATGTTGTAAATGACTCTGAATCAAATAATGATGAAGAATATAGAAAAATTGTAGTTTATCAAGCCTTATATGGTGAAAGGTTAAAATGGGCAAGAGATTATGATATGTTTTTATCAAAGGTAGATAAGAAAAAATATCCTGATGTAAAGCAAGAATATCGTTTTGAAGAAATATCTACAGATAAAAAAGAATTAATTAGTAAAAATATGGAAATTAGTAATTTAAGTAAGTATGCTTGTCCATATAGTAAGGGAATAAGATTAAAAGATGAAAATGAAGATATTAGGCCATCATTTTATCGTGATATCGATCGCATTTTATATTCTTTAGCTTATACAAGATATTTAGATAAAACCCAAGTATTTACTCATAAAGAAAATGATCATTTAAGTAGAAGAATGACACACGTGCAGTTTGTTAGCAAAATAGCTAGAACTATTGGTAGAGCTTTAAATTTAAACGAAGACTTAATTGAAGCAGCTTCCTTAGGTCACGATTTAGGTCATACTCCTTTTGGCCATCTAGGTGAAGCTATCTTAAATGAAATAAGTCTTAAAAATAATGAAGGTTATTTTAATCATAATATTCAAAGTGTGAGACTTTTAATGAATGTCGAAAATCATGGCAATGGTCTTAATATAACAGTGCCTGTTTTAGATGCTATTATGTGCCATAATGGGGAAATTGCTAAACAAAAATATGAACCAATTTATAATAAAAGTACAGAAGATTTTTTAGCTGAATATAATGCATCTTATCAAGATAAAAAAGTAAGTTTAAAAATGCGACCTATGACTTTAGAAGGTTGTGTTGTTAGAATTAGTGATTTAATTGCTTACTTAGGTAAAGATATTGAAGATGCTATTAGAATTAATTTAATTAAAAAAGAAGATATTCCTAAAAGTATTACTAATATTTTAGGTAGTAAAAATGGTGATCTAGTAAATACAATAATACTTGATATTATTAATAATAGTTATGGTAAAAGTTATATTGAATTATCACCAAATATATATGAAGCAATTGAAGATTTAAAAAAATTTAATTATCAACATATTTATGCTAAAGCCGATAATGATGAAAAAAAGATAAAATTAATGTTTAATACTTTATTTGAGCAATATATGAATGATTTAAACAGTAAAAATGAAGAATCTATTATTTATGAAAGTTACTTAAATAATATGAGTGAAGAGTACAAAAAAAATAGTAATGCGAGAATAGTAATTGATTATCTAGCAGGTATGACTGATGAATATTTAATTAAACAATATAATAAAATAAATAAAGATTAGATAGAAAACTTATAAATAATTTGTTTTGTGTTATAATAAATTTAGAGGTGTCCCCATGGAATATAAAAAGTACAATTGTAATTCTTATAATATTCATACTATAAAAACAGATAAATTTAAAACTGTTAGAATGGAAATAATTTTTAGTAGAGAAGTAAAAAGAGAGGATATGCCTATCTTTACTTTTTTATGTGATATTTTAACTGATTGTTCTAAACATTATCCTAGAAGAAAAGATATTGCTATTAGATTAGAAGAATTATATAAAACAATATTTTATGGAGTAACTAATAAAGTAGGTAATTTATTTACTAGTAATTTTATTTTAGAATTTATTGATCCAATATATATAAATGAAGATAATTATTTAGAAGATGTTTTAAAATTTCCTTTTAAAGTAATTAATAATCCTTTAGTAAAAAATAAAGAATTTGATATTAATAATTTTAATATTGTGAAAAAAAGAATATTAGAAGAAATTGAAAGTTTAAAAGAATCCCCAGATAAACTTGCTATTACCAGTGCCCTTAAAAAGATGGATAGCACATCTCCTAGTTCTTATAGAGTTTTAGGTACTAAAGAAGATATTGAAAAAATTACGCCATCATCTTTATATCAAGCTTATGAAGATTTATTTAATCATTCTACTTGTGATATCTTTATCATTGGTAATTTAAATATGGATGAAGCAGTTAAAATAATTAAAGATAATTTTGTAAATCATGTGATAAAATTAAATAAACCAAAACTACTTGTTAATAATAAAGTGAGAAATAAAACTTTAGAAGTAAAAGAAAAATCTAATTTTGTGCAAAGTACTTTAGTAATGGTATACAATATTCACGCTTTAGATAAAAAATTAAAAGATACAGCTTTTCATGTCTTTAATTATATTTTAGGATCTGGTGGTATTGAAGCTAAATTATATCAAAAGTTAAGAATGGATAATTCTCTTTGTTATGGGGTTAGAAGTTTATATTTAAAATATGATGAATTACTTATTATTGAAGTATCACTTGATAATGCTAATATTAAACTTGCTGAAAAATTAATCAGAGAATGTTTAATGGAAATGATTAAAGGAAAATATACTGAAGATACTTTAAATGACGCCAAGAAGAATTTAGGATTCTCTTTAAAAATGAGTAGTGATAATAATGTTTCATTACTAAATAATTATATTTTTAATATATTTGATGATTTACCACTTATTGATGAGCGAGTTAAAATGATTAGTGAAGTTACTAAAGAAGATTTAATTACATGTGGCAAAAGTTTAAGAATAAATACAATATACATTCAAGAGGCAGGTGAGTAATAATGAAGGAATTAGAAATTAAGGGACTTAATGAAAAAATTTATTATGATACTTGCGATAATGGTTTAAAAGTATTTATGTGGGTTAATAAAAATGTTAATACTTTTTATGGTACTTTATCTGTTAAATATGGATCTATTTATAATGATTTTAAAATAGGTAGTAAAAATTATAATTTACCTAAAGGAGTTGCTCATTTTCTAGAACATGTTAAATTTAATGAAGATAAAGATACAACTGCTCATGATTTTTTCTTCAAACATGGTTGTGATACCAATGCTTTTACTACTTTTAATTATACTAATTATCAAGTATTAGGTAGTGAAAATGCCAAAGATAACATTATTCATTTGCTTGATTTTGTGCAAAATGGTTATTTTACGAAAAGTATTGTATCTAGTGAAAAAAAGATTATCACCGAAGAAGCAAAAATGGGTCAAGATGATCCTTATACAGTTATGATGTTTAAACATTTAGATAATATCTTTACTGATTTAGATCATAAATATGTTATAACTGGTACACCTGATGATATCAAAAAAATAACTTTAGATGATATCAAATTAGTATTTAATACTTTCTATCATCCTGAGAATATGTTTTTAGTAGTAACTGGTAATTTTAACCCTTATGAAATAATGGAAGCTGTCAAAGAAAATCAAAATAAAAAGGATTTTGATAAATATAAAAAACCGGAGAGAATAATCAAAAAAGAATCTCGCAAAGTGAGAGTTAAAGAAGAAGAGTTAAATCTTAATGTTACTAATCGTAAAATTAAAATAGGTTTAAAAATGCCTAAAAGTATTTTTAAAGGATATAATGATTTACAAATTAGATTATATATGGCCCTTATTTTAAGAGCTAACTTTGGAGCAACTAGTGATTTTAAAGATGAATTATTAGAAAAAGAACTAATAAGTTCTTTAACTTATATGTGTGATATTTTTGATGATTATGTTATTCTTATGTTTACCATAGATAGTGATTATAAAGATGAAATATTAAAACTATTTAATAATAAAATAAGTCATTTGACGATGTTAGAAAAAACTTTTGAGCGTATTAAAAAAGCTAACATTGCTTCATTAATTTTAGATTATGAAGATGTTGAAGTAGTTAATAGTTTAATTCAATCAGACCTATTATGCTATGATGAAATAATTACTGATATTAAAAATATTTATGAAGATATTAAGTATAATGATATTTTAAAATTTATTAAATGTATTGATATTAAAGAGAAGAGTATTTTAATACTTAATCCTTTAGATAATAATAAATAGCAATTTTTTAAATAAAGTTGCTTTTTTATTTTTTGCTATTTTGCAAAATAATGATATAATTAATTCAAGGTGACTAACTATTAAAAGTCAAGACATTTTTAATAGAAAGTTATAAATTGGAAAGAAACCCATGCCAAAAAGAT
>CANRGA010000017.1 GCA_947630055.1 uncultured Bacilli bacterium | reverse complement strand
AATATGTATGATGTAGTAATAATAGGGGCTGGACCAGCAGGGTTATTTGCAGCTTATGAATTAATTCAAAATAATCCAAAATTAAAAATATTATTAATGGATAAAGGTAAATTTGCTCATAATAGAGTTTGTCCAATGAAAGCAACTAATGTTTGTGTTAATTGTAATCCATGTAATATTTTATCAGGTTTTGGTGGAGCAGGAACGTTCTCTGATGGTAAACTTAATTTTATTCCTAAACTTGGCAAATCTGATTTATTTAAATATATGTCTATTAGTGAAGCTAATAAATTAATAGATGACACCGAAGAAATATTTAATAAATTTGGAATGGATAGTGATGTTTATCCATCTAATATGGATGAAGCGAGAAAAATTCAAGAAAAAATTGCTAAAGAGGGCGCTAATCTTTTAATTATTAAACAAAAACATTTAGGTAGTGATAAATTACCAGAATATATTCATAATTTTACTAAGTATTTAGAAGATAAAAAGGTTGAAACTTTAGAAAGTGTAGATGTAATAGATATTGAAGAAGAAAAAGGTATTTATAATATAATTTATAAAGAAGGTAAAGATGAAAAGAAAATTACATCTAAATATGTAATAGTAGCTCCAGGTAGAACTGGTGCTAAATGGGTACAAGAACTTGCTGATAAATACCAAATTCCTTATGTATCACAAAGTATTGAAATTGGTGTTAGAGTTGAGGTAAGAAAAGAAATACTTAAAGATATTTGTAGTATTATCTATGATCCAACAATATTTATTAAAACTGATACTTATAATGATCAAATAAGAACATTCTGTACTAATCCTGAAGGATTTGTTACGAAAGAAAATTATTATGGTTATATATGTGTTAATGGTCATGCTTTAAAAGAAACTAAATCAAATAATTCTAACTTTGCTTTTATTTCCAGAGTAAACTTAACTCATCCTGTTACTAATACGAGAGAATATGGTGAATGTATTGCGAAAATTGCTAATACCTTAGGTGATGGTAAGCCAATTATTCAATCACTTAGAGATTTAAAGATGGGAAGACGTTCTACGATGGAAAAAATTAACAAAGGATTTATTGAACCAACTTTAAAAGATGTTGTTGCAGGTGATCTTGCTCTAGTTCTTCCACATCGTATTATTAAAAATATTTTAGAAGGATTAGAAACTTTAGATAAAATAATTCCTGGTGTTAATAATGGTGAAACACTACTTTATGGACCAGAAATAAAGTTCTTCAGTAATGAAATAACTACTGATAATAATATGAAATTAGAAGGACATAATATCTACTTTGTTGGGGATGGTGCAGGTAAGGCTGGAAACATTGTTGTAGCTGCTGCAACCGGTTTAGTTGCTGCCCGAGATATCCTAAAACAAAAACTTTAAAAAATTGTTAAAATATTGTTGACAAAAGGATAAAAATCGATTAGGATAGTAATCACCAATTCGAGAAAAACCTTGAATTGGTGCTAGTATCACACTAGTCAACCCCTTTTTATTCTTTGAGACCACAAGGTTATGTGGTCTCGTTTTTTTATTTTGAATATTTTGCTTTTATTTCATTCAATGTTAAATTACTTTTTATACTTCTAGTATACTTTTTTATATCTATATAATTTGCATATTTATCTTCTTCTTTTATAAGTAACCAATTATTATCTTTAAAATTAACTAATGTCCATTTGCCTTTTAATCTTTTGCCATATAAAGTAAATTTAAAAGAATCTTTATTTACTTCTAATAACTTATAAGTACCTATATCCCAAAGCATAACTGTACCTCCACCATATTCACCTTCCGGAATAATTCCTTCAAAATTACGATATGACAATGGATGATCTTCTACTTTAACTGCTAATCTTTTATCTTTAGGATTATATGATGGACCTTTTGGAATTGCCCAACTTTTCATAACACCTTTAAATTCTAAGCGAAAATCATAATGATCATGACTAGCCAAATGGTGTTGCACACAAAATTTAAGATTCTTAGAAGACTTTTCTTTTTTACCTTTTGGTTCTTTTGTCTTATTAAAATCTCTTTTTTGATTATACTTTTCTAAACTCATATTTATTCCTCTTTATTATTTTTAACTATAAAATTTCTATTATACAAAAAAGCACTCTATATTATTAGAATGCTTATTTTTTTATAATAATTATATCTTTTAATTGCGTTTTCTTTTTGATTAGTTAGAAGTACATCAGCAAGTTCTTTATCTTTAATTTTTATAGCATTAAATCTAACTTCATTATCTAAAAATTCTTCATAACGATTAAATTCAGGTTCTTTACTATCCATATATAATTTTTCTTCCTCTGGATTATAATGCATTAATAATTGATATCCAACATCAACTGCTAGTTTTTCTTCTGAAATAGAACAAGACATACCAGTTTTAATACCGTGTTCAACACAAGGTGAATAAGCAATTATAATAGCGGGTCCTTTATGTTCCATTGCTTCTTTCATTATCTTAATTGTATGCATTATGTTAGCTCCTAAAGATATACTTGCGACATAACAATTTGGATAACTCATGGCAATTCTAAACAAATCTTTTTTATAAGTCTTCTTGCCAAAGTCAGCAAATTCACAAACTGCACCCATCTTACTTGATTTACTAGCTTGACCTCCAGTATTAGAATATACCTCAGTATCTAAAACTAAACATTTGATATTTTCATTTTGACTTAACATATGATCTAGACCACCAAAACCAATATCATAGGCCCAACCATCACCACCAAAAGCCCAGACTACTCTTGATGGAATATATTCTTTTAAATCTTCTAGTTCTTTAGGTATATTTTTATCTTCTAATAATTTGGCTACTTCTCTAGTAATAGTAGCATCTTCTCTATTATCTAACCATTTTTGATAAATACTTTTTAAATCACTAGAAACAGTATTTAAAGTAGACTTCATAATTTCTTCTATTCTATCTCTTTTAATTTTATAAGATGAATGAATACCTAAAGCAAATTCAGCATTATCTTCAAATAAAGAGTTTGCCCATGGAATGCTGTAAGGAGTTGATGGCGCACTACCACCATAAATAGATGAACAACCAGTGGCATTAGCAACTACTAATTCATCACCAAATAATTGAGTAAGAAGTTTGATATAAGGTGTTTCTCCACACCCAGCACATGCACCATGGAATTTAAATTTACTTTGCTCTAAACTAGCTCCTTTAATATTAAATTTATCTAAAGCTTTCGGATTTTCATAAGTATCAAAATATTTATCAACAATTTCTCGATTTTCTTCATTACCATTACCAAAACTTAAAGCATTAGTAGGACAATTTTTAATACATAAACCACAAGATGTACAATCTTTTTCGGATATTGCTAAATAGAAATTATAATCTTTAACTCCTATTGCATCTTTTCCAACCTTATCTTTAAGAAGTAATGGGCGAATTACACCATGAGGACAAACTATATTACATTTACCACATTCAATACATTTTAATGGATCCCATACTGGTACTTGATAAGCAATACCACGCTTTTCATATTTTGTTAAATCAGCTGGAAAAGCACCACTTCTAAAAGGCATAAGTTCACTAACACTTAAAGTATTACCAAGTCTTGCATTTATTTTTGCAAAAACATTATCTTCTATTTTAATATCTTCTTTATCATTTAAAGTTACATCTAAAGTTTGTAAATTATGAGTAGCATTATTAATAGCCTTTAAATTACTATTAATAACATCTTCACCCTTAGTAACAAATGTTTCCTTAATTAAATTACTTACTTTCTCTAAAGAATCATCAATATTTAACAAATTTAAAATAATTATTTCCATTATTTTATTTATCTTATCTTTAATACCACTTTCTAGAGCTATTTTAGAGGCATTAATAAAGTATACTTTAATATTTTTATTTTTAATAATTTGTTTAGTATTATTAGGTAAAAAGTCATTTAACTCACTTTTTTCTTTAGTTGAATTTATTAAAAGTATTCCACCCTCTTTAATATTATCTAAAATATTAAATTTATGAAAATATTCTTCTTTAGTAACTACTACTATTTCTGGATTTTCCACATAATATGGAGCATTTATTTTATCTTTTGCAAATCTTAGATTAGATACAGTTACCCCACCACTTTTTTTTGAATCATATTCAAAATAACCTTGAACATAAAAATCATCTTTAGCAATTATTTTTAAAATTTCTTTGGAAGCACTAACCATACCATCAGAACCAAAACCAAATATTTTGATTTCTCTTGCCTTTAAATTAATTTGATAATCATATTCTTTTAAACTTAAATTAGTAACATCATCATTAATACCAATGGTAAAATTATTTTGTAATTTACTATCTAACATTTGATAAACACTATAGATATCTTTTGGTGTTGTATTTTTACTAGATAGACCGAAGCGTCCGCCAACAATATTTATTTCTTTATCTTTAAGAGCACTTACAACATCTAGATATAATGGTTCACCCATACTACCTGCTTCTTTAGTCCTATCAAGAACAGCAATATTTTTAACAGTAGAAGGTAAGACATCTAATAAATATTTAGTACTAAAAGGTCTATATAAATGAACATTAATAAGACCTACTTCCATACCCTTTTTATTTAAATCATCTATAACAAGTTTAATAGTATCAGTAATACTTCCCATTGCAATAATTATATTTTTGGCACTACTACTACCATAATAATTAAATGGTTTATAATCGGTACCCATTATTTTATTTATCTCTTGCATATAATTATTAACTATATCAGGAATATTATTATATAAATTATTACGAGCTTCAACTGATTGAAAATAAATATCTTCATTTTCGGCTAAACCATATTGTTTATTACAGCCTACATTTAAGCATCGTTCTTTATATGCTTTAATACTATCCCAAGGAATTAATTTTAAGACATCTTCTTTTTGTAATTCTTCAATAGTATTAAGTTCATGACTTGTACGAAATCCATCAAAGAAATGTAAGAAAGGAAGACTTCCTTTAATGGCCGATAAATGAGCAACAGCTGCTAAATTTTGGGCATCAAAAACATTAGATGATGATAGCATACAAAATCCAGTTTGTCTTGTTGCATATATATCAGAGTGATCACCAAAAATAGATAAGGCATGAGTTGCCACAGTTCTACTTGCAACATGGATTACTCCAGGTAGACATTCACCTGCTATTTTATACATATTTGGAATCATTAATAAAAGTCCTTGGCTAGCTGTAAATGTTGAAGAAAGTGAACCTGATAATAATGCCCCATGAAGTGTTCCGGCAGCTCCTGCTTCACTTTGCATTTCAATTACTTTAGGAGTGCTACCATATAAATTTTTTAAATCACTATGAGTTAAATTATCTATATTTGAAGCCATTGGGCTTGATGGAGTTATTGGATAAATACTACATATTTCACTAAAAAGATATGCCACTTTACTACATGCAGTATTACCATCAACTTGTTTTTTCATTTAAATCACCTAATAAAATTATAAAATAAAAAGACTAGAAAGACTAGTCATTTATTTATTATTTTTTAATTGTTTATCTTAGTAATGTTACTAACAGCATATATTGCATCATTAGCTGCAGTTACTAATTGATATATATCTTTTTTTATAACATCACCAATAGCATAAACTCCATCTATATCTGTTTCATATTTTTCATTTACTTTGATATAACCTTGTTCATCTAAAATATTTAAATTATTAAATATTTCCGTATTAGGTTTATAGCCAATATAGATAAATACTCCTGAAACATTTAATTTTTGATCATTATCTAAAATAATGCTTTCTATTTTACCATCTATTTCATTATATTCTTTAATATTTACATTACAAATAATTTCCATATTTTTAGTATTTCTAACTTTAGTTTCTAAATATTTTTCACCTTTAAATTTGTCTTTACGATTTAAAATATATACTTTATGACATATTTTAGCTAAATATAAAGATTCTTGCAAAGCACTTGAACCACTTCCAACAACTGCAACATCTTTATCTTTATAAAATGCACCATCACAAGTAGCACAAGTACTAATACCACGACCTAACAGATCTTTTTCATTATCAAGGCCTAAAAATTTAGGTTTAGTTCCGGTGGCAATTATGACATATTTCGCATGTAATTCTTCATTTTTAGTTACTACTATTTTTTCCTCACCTTGAATTTTTAAATCAATTACTTCACTAAATTGATAAGGTATTTCTAAATCTTTAACTTGCTCTAATAATTTATTAGAAAAATCAGCTCCATTAATATTAATTAAACCAGGATAATTACTAATAGTTTCAATATTATTAAGCATACCACCAACAACACCCTTATCAATAAGTAAAACATTTAAATTGGCTCTTTTAGCATAAATACCAGCAGTAACACCCCCAATACCCATACCAATAACTATTAAATCATACATAAATATCCATCCTCTCTATTTAACTGGGCCATTCTGTTCATCACTATATAAATCTTCAAAACGTCCTTTTCTACTAAGTACAATAAATATTATTAAACCGGTAATAAATAAAATAACTGATACTAATTGAGCTACTCTAAAGCCAAAGAACATAAGTGAATCTGTCCGCAAAGCTTCAATAAAGAATCGACCAATAGAATAATACATCATATAAAGGCAAGTGAGTTGGCCTCTTTTTAAATAACGATATCTTCTTACAAAGAGTAAAATAATAAAGCCAATTAAGCAAAAAATACTTTCATAAAGAAATGTAGGATGATAATAAACATTGCCTATTTTCATACCTTCAATTATTTTTTCAGGAATATGTAATTCTTTTAAATGATAATAAGTAGTCGCTGCTCCATGAGCCTCACCATTAAAGAAATTACCCCATCTACCAATAGCTTGAGCTAAAAGTAGTGGTACAACAACTATATCAGTTATTTTAAAAGTATTAATATTATATCTTTTAGTATAAATAATTATAGTTATAAGGCCACCGATAATGCCACCATGAATAGCAAGGCCACCTTCCCAAATTTTAAAGACATCTAAAATATTATTTTGATATAATTCAAAGTTAAAAATACAATAATAAATACGGGCACATATTATCCCAACTATAATAACCCAAAAAGCTAAATTAAACATAAAATCTTTGGGAATATTAAATCTTTTACCTTCTCTTATTACCATAAATATTGAGATAAGCATACCTATAAGTAACATTAAAGAATACCATCTAACTTGAAAGCCACCGATTGTAAATGCAATTGGATTCATCTTATCACCTATAATAATTATAAAACAAAAAAAGTAACCTGTGAATTACTTTTTAAAATATTGTTGTTCCGGTTTACTTATAGCCCCTAAATTTTTTATAGCATTAGAGGCAATATATAAACCGTTTTTATCTTCAGTCATAATCATACTAATATCTTCTATATTAAGTCCTTTACTTAATAAAAGGTTTGATAAATCATTTATTTTAATAAAATATATTGAATTATTACTTTTATCAAAAATATTAAAATGTGGTTTTAAACAGATTAAATCACTATATTGTTCTGGATTTTCAACTATTCTTTGATTAAAAAATAAATTATTATCTTTAGTATTTTTATAATCTCCACCAACACTTATTATACTATTAAGAGGTTGTCTATTAATAAATGTTTGAAATTCTTCAATTATTATATTTTTAAAACTATTATATAAACCTTCATTATTTAATTCTGTATCTTTATCATGCATACAAGAAATATTACCAAAATTGGCTTCTTTATTTTCATATTTAGTTGACTTATATACGCCATCAATAAAAATATCTAATAATTCACTTAATTTATCATAATCTTTTTCTAAATATTCTTGAATAAATATTTTTGGTAAACTTAATACTACATCTTTATCAAAGCCACCTTTTATTAAATATAATTTCACTTTTGCTAAGTTGTACATAATAATCCTCCTTCAATGCCTATTAAATTATACTTTATTTAAATATTAAGTCAAGCAAAATTTATAAATCTTCATTCATTAAAAAATCAATTATATTAATATTTTTAATACCATTTTGCGAAAAATCTCTTTTATCTAAAGAAATTATATATTTGGGATAATTATCATTAATATTTTTAAATGCATTAAATTCTCTTTCTCTTGCTTCTTCATTAGAAAGTTCATAAGTAACTTGAATATATATTGTTTTATCATCTTTTTTACCTACAAAATCTATTTCAATATTATTATTTTTACCAACATATACTTCATAATCTCTTTTAATAAGTTCGTTATAAACTATATTTTCTAATACAATATAATTTTTAAAATCCTTATTATTATTTTTAATTTGGGCAATTCCTAAATCTGTAACATAATATTTATTTAAAGTTTTTAACATACCTTTACCATGAATATCATAACGATAAACTTTTTTAATTATAAGTGCCTTACATAAAGCATCAATATAAGTATATATCGTATCAGTTGAAACTTTACGATATTCTTTTTCTAAATAATTAACAATATTTTCAGCCGAAAATTCTCTTCCTATTGTATCAAGTAAATAATTTAATATTTTATCAAATAAAATTATATCTTGTAGATTTAATCTTTTAACAATATCTCTTAAAATAATAGAATCATATACACTATGAAGATAATTTTTTATATCAAGTTCACTTGTAAATTCACATCGATTAGGAAGTCCTCCCCATTTAGCATAATCCCAAAAGTTGTTTAAATCATAAGCATCCTTGTTAGTAAGTTCAATATATTCTTTATATGATAAAGGATAAATGTTAAAAAGAACATATCTTCCTGATAAAACTGTCGATAATTCATCAGATAGCATTTTACTATTTGAACCAGTTATAAATATACTAATATTTTTAATTGATGCCCTTAAAGAGTTGATAACTTTTTCAAAATTATCAACATTTTGAATTTCATCTAAAAATACATAATACATTTTATCATCCTTTATTTGTTCTTTTATGTATGCATTCAATTTTTTATAATTCTTTAATTCTTCATATTCGATAAATTCAAAATTAATACAAATTATATGTTTATCATTTACTTTTTCTTTTTTTAAATCATTAATAATTTGATCTAAAATAACTGATTTACCACATCTTCTAATACCAACTAAAATTTTAACTAAATTAGAATTATAAAATCCTCTGATTTTATTTAAATAATCTGTTCTAATTAACATTTTAATCAACTCCTATAATTATTATATTACAATTATTCTTATAAGTAAAGTTATTTCATTTAACTGAAATAACTTTTGAATTTTCAAAATTATTTCGTTTCGATGAAATTGCTTTGAATATAAAAAAGAGAATTTTACTTCTCTTTAGCAAATATTTTCTTTAAGAATTGGCCTGTATAAGATTCTTCTACTTTAGCAACTTCTTCTGGTGTACCAGTAGCGATAACATTACCACCAAATTTACCACCTTCAGGACCTAAATCAATAATATAATCAGCTTGTTTAATAACATCTAGATTATGTTCAATAACAATAACAGTATCTCCATTATCAACAATACGATTTAAAACTTCAAGTAACTTTTTAATATCTGCTGAATGAAGACCAGTAGTAGGTTCATCTAAGATAAAGACTGATTTACCAGTTGGTTTCTTTTGTAGTTCTTTGGCTAGTTTTACTCTTCCTGCTTCACCACCGGATAAAGTAGGTGCCCCTTGACCAAGAGTTATATAAGAAAGTCCGACATCATACATAACTTGTAATTTATCTCTAACCTTTGGAATATTTTCAAAGAAAGGTAAGGCTTCACTAACTCGCATATCTAGAACATCAGCAATACTTTCACCTTTAAATTTAACATCTAAAGTTTCTTTATTATAACGTTTACCACCACAAACATCACATGGAACATAAACATCAGGTAAGAAGTGCATTTCAATTTTCTTAACACCATCACCCCAGCAAGCTTCACATCTACCACCTTTAACATTAAATGAGAATCTTCCTTTATCATAACCACGCATTTTGGATTCTTTCATATTAGCAAATACATCACGAATATCATCAAATACCCCAACATATGTAGCAGGATTACTTCGTGGAGTTCTCCCAATAGCATCTTGACTAATATTTACTACTTTATCTACATTATCCATTCCTAATATTTTTTTACATTTACCTGGAATATCTTTTGATTTATAAAATTCGCGATGTAATGTTTTATAAAGTATTTCATTTACTAAAGTACTTTTACCTGAACCGGAAACACCTGTTACCACAATAAATTTATTAAGTGGAAATTTAACATTAATATTTTTTAAGTTATTTTCAGCGGCACCTTTTACTTCTAAGAATTGGCCATTTCCTTTCCGATGTTTTTTTGGTATTTCAATTTTCTCTTTACCACTTAAATAACGCCCAGTAATACTTTCATCACATTTCATTACTTCTTCTGGTGTACCTTTAGCCACAATATAACCACCGGCTTCCCCTGCACCCGGACCAACATCTACTAAATAATCAGCCGCAAGCATTGTATCAGTATCATGTTCAACGACAATTAAAGTATTACCTAAATCTCGCATTTCTTTTAAAGAATTGATTAACTTTTCATTATCTCTTTGATGAAGCCCTATTGATGGTTCATCCAAAACATATAAAACACCAGAAAGTTTACTACCTATTTGGGTAGCTAGTCTAATTCTTTGCGCTTCACCGCCAGATAATGATGCCGCACTTCTAGCTAAAGTTAAATAATTAAGACCAACATTCATTAAAAAATCTAATCTAGCAAGTATTTCTTTTAATAATAAACGACTAATCTCTTCTTCCTCTTTCGTAAGTTTTAAATTATTTAAGAAATCTCTTAATTCATCAATAGCCATTTCGGTCATTTCATAAATATTTTTCTTATTTATTTTAACTGCTAAAATCTCATCTTTTAATCTAGTACCATGACAACATTCACAAGTAGATTCAACCATAAAGCCTTCTATCCACTCTCTTATCCAAGATGAATTTGTTTCTAAATATCTTCTTTCTAAATTATTAATAATACCTTCATATCTTGATTTAGTATCTCTTGTACTACCATTTTTAGCAACATAATGAAAATCCATAATATCTTTCGTACCATATAGAATAATATCTAAATCTTTTTTAGGCATATCTTTAACTGGTACATCTAAATCAATATTATAATGTTCCGCAACTGTCTTTAAACTACTCATATACATATTATTATCAAGATTAATAGCTATAATAGCGCCTTTTTTAATACTTTTATTACGATCAGGAATTAGTAAATCTTCACTTATTTTAAGTTTTGTACCAAGACCTTTACATTCATCACAAGCCCCATATGGTGAGTTAAATGAAAACATTCTTGGTTCAAGTTCAGATATCGAAAAATTACAATATGGACAAGCATAATTTTCACTCATTAACATATCTTCTTCATCATTAATGCGAATAATTACTAATCCTTTGGCCATCTTACAGCTAGTTTCGACTGCCTCAAAAATCCGACTTCGCTCATCAGGTGTCACTAATAATTTATCGATTAAAACATAAATATCATCTTTAATATTTTTTTCTAAAGTTATCTCATCAGTAGCATTATACATTACGCCATTAACTTTAATTTTGGTATATCCTTTGCTTCTCAAATCCTCAATTAAATCTTTATGTGTTCCTTTTTCACTTCTAACTACTGGAGCATATATTTCAATTTTAGTTCCCTCTTCCAAAGCTAAAATTTTATTAGTCATTTCTTCAATACTTTGACTTTTTATAGGTATTTTATGGGTAGGACAATAAGGAATACCAATTCTTGCATAAAGTAATCTTAAATAATCATATAATTCAGTTATAGTACCAACAGTTGATCTTGGGTTTTTATTAGTAGTTTTTTGGTCAATTGAAATACTTGGTGAAAGACCCTCAATTGAATCAACATCTGGTTTTTCACTATTGCCTATAAATTGACGAGCATAAGCAGATAAGCTTTCAACATATCTTCTTTCTCCTTCAGCATAAATAGTATCAAAGGCAAGACTACTCTTACCACTACCTGATACTCCCGTCATAACGATTAATTTATTTTTAGGTAACTCTAAATCAACATTTTTTAAATTGTTTTCTCTTGCACCCCTAATAACTATTTTATCCATAAAAACACCCACTTTTCTAAAATATTTTAATACTTTTTTTAAAATATTCAAGCATTAATATAATAACAAACGAATGTATGTAAGTCAATATTAAATAACAAAAGAGCACTAAAAATAAGTGCTCTCTCTTCCGTAGAGTCAACCTCTACACTATTATTGTGAACAATTTATAATTTTTTATACATATTATTTAATTTTAAACCTGCTTTATAACCTTTTTTATAAAATTCATTTATATCCTCTTGTAAGTAATTAGTTGTATAAACTATTTCCAAAATAATTGGACCATTATAATTACATTCTTTTAAGTTTTTTATTATATACTGCCAATTTATATTACCATCAAATGGAATTAAATGTTGATCATTCAAACCAAAATTATCATGTAAATGAACAGCAAATATTTTATCTTTAAATTTTAAAAAATTAAAATCATCTTTATAATAACAATGATAATGACCAGAATCAAAACAAATACCAATATTTTTACTATTTATATTTTCAAAAACATATTCTAAACACCCTTTATATCTGACATTTTCAAAGGCAATTTTAATATCTATTTCTTCAGCATATTCTACTATTTGTTTTAATCTATTTATTCCAAGTTCATTATATTCTTGTTTTTCAGATGATGTTATATGCATCATTACTGTACTAATGCCATTTTTCTTACAAACATTTAAATCATTAATATATCTATCGACTAAATAGTCTCCATCTGGTAACCATAAATCTTTAATATCATCATATGATAGATGAGCATAATTAATATTTAATCCTTGCTCTTTTATATATTCTAGCTGTTCTTCTTGACTAGGATTCCAATTACGATTATACCATTGGATAAAAACATTTTTAAATCTAGCATTTTTAATTGCATTAATAGTTTCATAAAAATTGTTATTTACATTGGCATTGCTAACAACTACTACTAAATCATTATTTTTCATTCTTTTTTATTTCCACAAATCTAACTGTTCGCATCATTTGGGTACTTATTGGTTTATCATATGCATCTGTTGATACTTTAGATATTTCTTCAACTGCATCATAACCTGCAATTACTTTACCAAAGGCAGCATAATTGCCATCTAAATAGCTTAAATTATCATTACTATTAACACAGATAAAGAATTGACTACTAGCGCTATTTAAATCATCGGTAGTTTCAGGATTTTGGTCATCTTGCCTTGCCATTGATAGTACGCCATAATCATGTTTTAAAGTATTTTCAAAGCCATTCTCTTTAAATTCACCTTTAATAGTTTCATCACTACCACCGGTACCATTACCTAAAGGATCACCAGTTTGAATCATAAAATCTTTAATTACTCGATGAAATGTTAATTTATCATAAAATTTTTCTTTAACTAATTTTTGAAAATTAGCTACTGTTTCGGGTGCAATATCGGGATATAATTCCGCTATAATAACTTTATCTTTATTAGTTACTATTTTAACATAATTAGTTACTTTATCAGTCTCTTCATAAGTATATCCTTCAATTTCACCATTTTCTAAATTATTACTACCACAACCAGTAAATAAAAATAAACATATTAATAAACTTAAAATTATTTTTTTCATTTAATCACTCTTTTCTATATATAAGAATAGCATTTTAAAAAGTTCTAGTCAAAAAAAATAACTTTCAAAAAGAAAGCTATTAATTTATTTATCTTTATGTTTTTTTAATCTAACTGCTGTACCATATGCAATTATTTCTGCAGCACCACCCATAACAGCAGAAGAACCATATCTGACATTAATAATGGCATCAGCTCCTAGACTTTCAGCTTCATCCACCATTCTTTTCGTAGCCATTTTTCTTGCTAAGGCTATCATATCTGTATAACTAACTATTTCGCCACCAACAATAGTTTTAAGCCCAGCCATAAAATCGCGACCAATATTTTTTGACTGAACAATTTGTCCTTTAACTAAACCTAAAGCCTCTTCTATTTCTTCTCCTGGTATATAATCAATATTTACTAGCTTCATCCTCTTCACCTCCTAAAATTTCTTTAATTCTGATAACTAAATTATATAATACTGCTAAAACGGGCAATAATAATATTATCATTAAGAACACATATACAAACCAAGGCATATTTTCACTTTCCGTAAATTGAAAATAACTAATAACAAATATTAAAAAGATAAATATACCCGAAAATAATAAAGTTGATATAGTGGCTCCAATTATTTTTTTTCTATTATTACTTTTATTTTTATGCATTGTAAATCCCTCCTTATTTAATACTCTAATATTAATAAAATATTTATCAATATCTATATCATTATATTCTAGTTTTTCATTGATAATTTCTTCACATAATTTTTTAACTTTTAAAAACTTTTCTTCTAAATCATTTATTTTATCAATACGCGCTTTTAAGCATTTTTCTAAAGTTAATTTACCTTCATTTAATAAATTTAATTCTCTAATTGGTACATCTAACTCTCTTAAAAATTTAATTACTTTTAATTTATGAATATCTTCTTCTGTATAAATACGATAACCATTTTCTTCTTTTCTTTTAGGACTAAGTAAACCATTTTCTTCATAAAAACGAATACTTTTTTTGGAAAGCCCTACGATATTTTCAACTTCATTTATTAACATATTTCCTCCTTTCTTGAGTTAAATATAAACCATTACCTAAGGTTAAAGTCAAGA
This sequence comes from uncultured Bacilli bacterium, assembly GCA_947630055.1. Taxonomy (GTDB): domain Bacteria; phylum Bacillota_I; class Bacilli_A; order RF39; family UBA660; genus SIG200. Next base: position 9,466 of record CANRGA010000017.1, on the reverse strand, counting down.
AAAAAACAAAGTTTTTTACTTTGCTCTAAACTTTAGCTGGTACTTTAATTGCCCCTTTATCACATTTATTACCCCACGCATCAATTAAAACACCATCTTTATAAACACAAATTCTCTCACAATTATTAGCGCATCCTTTGCATTCAATACCCTTAGTTTCAAAAGTTACATCTTCAATATCAAAATCAAAATCGATTTCTTTTTCTTTTTGAGAAAGAAGCGCAACACCTAGAGCACCCATTAAATGGGAATTAGGATCTACTATAATTTTTTCACCAGTTGCATCTTCAAAGGCTTTAATAACCCCAACATTTTTAGATACACCACCTTGGAAAACAATTGGTGGTTTTATTTTCTTACCTTTACCAACATTATTTAAATAGTTATTAACAACAGCTTTGCAAAGACCTGCAACTATATCTTCTTTTTTATAACCAATTTGCGCTTTATGAACTAAATCGCTTTCCGCAAAAACGGTACAACGAGCCGCAATATTAGTAGGATTCTTACTTTTTAAAGCAATTTCACCAAATTCTTCTACTTCAAGGCCTAATCTTTTAGACTGACTTGATAAAAATGAACCTGTACCAGCAGCACATAAAGTATTCATAGCATAATCAACTACCACCCCATTATCAATAATGATTATTTTCGAATCTTGTCCACCTATTTCAAAAATAGTTTTAACATCAGGATATAAAGATAATGTGCCAATAGCATGAGCTGTTATTTCATTTTTAACAATGTTAGCCCCAAGCATTACGCCAATAAGTTTACGTGCAGAACCAGTAGTACCAACACCAACTACTTTATATTTTCTCCTATTTAATTGTCCTTTTAGAATACCAATTAATTTTTTAACTGCCCCAATTGGATCTCCTTCAGTCCAAATATATTCACTAGCAAGTATATTACTATTTTCATCGATAATAATTCCTTTAGTAGATATTGAACCAATATCTACACCCATATATGCTTTTTTCATTATTCTTTAACATCCTTTCTCATCATAATCATATCGTAGAAAGCTTCAATACGTGTGTTAATACCAACATCACTAGTTTGTGTATCAAAACTAAAATAAATAATTGGTATTTTATAGTCTTCACTAATTCTTTGAAGTACTGGCATTGTATCTATTTCAGGAGTACAGCCAAAACTCTTAACATGAATAATACCATCACAACCATCTTTAGCGTAATCTAAAGCCTTTTTTATCGTATACATTGCTGTAGCACCCATATCATATTTAGCATAATTTTTAATACTTTGTTTTGTCTCTTTCTCGGTATTAATAAATACTGTATTAGAAACATTCATCCATCTTTCAATTATAATACCTTTTTTAGCGAGTTCCTTTTCCATATAATGATTACTATATTCATCCATTATCGTGTAATATTCACCAACTATTCCTACCCTTAGTGGATTTTTTGGCTTATTTATTTCAATATTTTTAAACTTCCGCATATAAAGTTTATAAATTAAATCTAATTCTTTTTTATCATTTACTTCTTTTAAATCTTCTAAAAATTCTTGATGTAATTTATTAAAAGAACCATCCACTACTTCAAAACCAACATTTTCACGAATGAAATCTTCTACTTTATCAATTATTTTAACCATCCTAACTGCAAGAAGAACAGCACTCGTTATCTTTTTAATATTTAAATTAGGGGTAATTTTTTTAAATTCTTCATAAAAAGTTATTGGTTTGGCAAAATCAGCATTAGCCATATTAACAAATTTAACATCATAACCTAAATCTTTTAAAATTTGTTCATGTAATTCACCATAATAATTAAGGCGACAAGCACCACCTACTTGAATTAAGGTATTAGCACCAGCCTCTATTGCTTCAATATAACCACCTAATTGATATTTAAAAGGAGTACATACAAAATCTGGTGAATTTTTAGCTCCTATTTCTAGAGTCTTTTTTGTAATTGGTGGTGAATCAACATAATCACAACCCAAACCTTTAGTAATAATATGTCTTACGGCAACATTGTAAGATCCAAATCTCGGAAAATTAACTTTTACTTTACTCATTTACTACTTCATTCTTTCTAATTTTTATTATATCAACAAAACTTTCTAATCTTGTTTCTAAACCAGCTGTTCCTTCTTGACCATCAAGCGTTAAATTAATTATTGGTTTACCTTTAAATCTTCTGATAATCATTTCATTAACCAAAGAATCTGGGCCACAAGGAAATGATGATGCTAAAATTATGCCATCAACTTTATCTTTATAAATATCTATTGCTCCCACTAATTCTTTATTAAAAGTCCAAGGCAAAGTTTTACTAATTTTTTTCGCTTTATCTCTTGCTTGTTTTTCATCTACAACACAAGCAAGAATCGGCTCACATCCAAGTTCTTTTAAAGTATTTGTGATAGGTTTTCCGACATATTCATCATAAATATTATAAGGATGAGATACAATAAGAATTTTCGGATTATCACTTTTAAATAAATTATTTTGATTATTAAGATCTATCATTTTGGCTGTTTTTTCAGCTTGTTTAGCAATATAATATGCCTTCATTATTTGCACTTTTTTCTTACCTAAAAATTTACCCATTTTAAGAAATGCTTTAAGTTCAGTATCTTTATTAATAACATCAATACTATAATATAATATTTTTAAATTCTTTTCTCTATAAGTATTGTTAATAACATCATAAATAGCTTGAAACTTAGAGCAAACTGTATCTTTATGACTACCAAGGGTTGCTACTCTTGGAATAAAAATATAATCACATTTATCAATTAAATAATCAACATGTCCTGTATAAATCTTACTAGATAAACAAGATTCATCTATAGCATGCATTGTACCTCTTTTTAAAATATCTTTATTAGTTTCTGGACTAACAATATATTCAATACCTAACTCTTCAAAAAAAGTTTCCCATAAAACATGATATTTATAATATAAAAATGCTCTTGGAATACCTATTTTCATAATTATTTGTCACCTCTTAAATGTACCATTAATATAATAACACATTTTTAATATAACTTGTAGATTAGAGCAAAAGAAATAACGCTAACATTTTAGATGTAGCGTTATAATATTTCTAAATTAATAGCCAAAATATTTTTTACCTATAATATCATAACCTTTATTATAATCTTTATGAATAAAAATATATTTTGTATCTCCTAATTTAATTGTCTTATTGTCTATATCAGTTATATTAACATCAAAATCCACTTTTTCTTTAAGATATTTATCATTAACAATAAATGAATAAGTATCATCTTCTAATTTAATATCTTCCATATTACCTGATGCATATCCTTCTGATGCAAACCAACCGGAAGCAAAATGTTTTTTACCTTCATTTAAGCTGAAAGTTAGCATTGCATTATTTTTTTCATTATACCAAACACCTTGTAATTTATTAAACACTTCTTCTAATTTAGCTTCTTTTTGTTTTTCTAATAATTCTTTGATATCTTCTAATTTTTTATTAACATCTTCTTTTACTTCTGGTGTTACTATTTCTTCTTGTGGTAAAAACTCATCAACAGATTCTTCTATTTTCTCTTTTAAATCAGTTTCACTACCATTTGGATCAAATTCTACAAAACCATCATCTTTAATTTCTGGTTCAATAAATTTTTCTTCATAGTCTTCTAAAGTTCCATCTTCATTTTTTGGAAAAGTATATTCTGGTTCTTGATTTTCTTCTTCACTATCTTTATTTTCGATTTGTTTATCTAGTGAATCATAACTTTCTTCCGTATCTTTAACACTATGGATATAGTAATTATATTCATTTTTTTCGATATTAAATAATAATTCTAAAGTTGTTGGTTGTTCATAAACATAAGCATTTACTTTATTTTCTTCAATAAAATAAATGTTAGTATGTACTTCTTCTTTAATTTCATAAGTAACTACCATAACTGGATCTTTTTGTTTTTTTGGTTTAACAAATTTAACTTTTTCTTTCTTAGCTTCTTTTGGAATAGTGGCTTTCTTTTCATCCTTTTGACTATCCTTTAAATAAACATAATAAGTTTCACCCCATACTTCATCTATAGGAGTTTTAAATTTAATATATTTATATAAGAAATAACCACCAACAGATAAAAGGATTAATACTAAAACTATACCGATAATTAATCCAGTTTTATTTTTCTTTTCTTTCTTTTTAGAATTCTTTTCTTTACCCATAACTCACACTACCTTTAATTTATTATATCATTAAGATTATTTATTTGCCACTTTTCTGGATATACATATTCTATTTTATCTTTTTTAGGAGTATATCTTTTCTTTATTTTAGTTCGATTAGATTTTAAATTAGGAAATTTTACCCGGCAATATTTATCAAGTTCACAAAAGATATTTTGACAGTCTATTAATTGTAATGGTCTATTACCTATTCTTTTAAAATCTAAATGTAGTCTTTTAAATTCTTCTTCTTGATGTTCATACATATATCTAATAATATCTTCATTACTTAAATCCCCTTTATCGATAAAGCACTTTTTAATACCACGAATAGACCCAGGACCAGCAACTGTAAATTCATCTTCAGAAAAATTTACAACATTACTATAATTGATATCAGTAACCAGTTGATATGCCATAAAATTACCTATTAAAGGATAACTTTTAATAATATTAAATGCTTCTTCCATTTTTGTGCATTTAATTATTTTATCTTGCATTCTATCAGTTACAAACATTTTATAAAGTAGGGCTAAATGATTATCATGTTTACGATCATAACCAAAGGCTTTATTTGCACAACTTATATAGGCATCGTTATAAATACTTTCACCATTTTTAATAGCACTCTCTAATACTTTAGAATATTTATTTCTATCAAAAGTACTTAATGTTATATCGGAAAAATTTTTAAGTAATAATTCCCAAGTACTTTCTTTATTAAATAATTTAAATAAGATAATCCTAAATAACATATCTTCATCGCTATATTTCTTACCATTATAAATAACATTTTTTAAAAGATATTGACTAACTCGATCATTAACTCGGTAACTATTACAAAATTTATATTCTTGTAAAATAGGATCTTTTGTCCAAGGTAATGGCATACATTTTAATTTTTGCCAAAAAATATTTTGTCTTTCATAAGCAAAATACCAATATAAATCATAAACTTCACATCTTTTTTTCATCTTACCTCATACATTTTGGATCACGACTTTGAATACATCTTCTAAGCATTTTATCCTTATCTATATCATCTTCATAAGTAGCAATTATTTTTTGACCTAAGCAACCACTTTTACAAATAACATAGTCTTCACATTTAGCACAACTAGTATTTTGATATGCTCGCAAACTTTTAAAATATGGTGAATTATACATTGTAGCAAGACTATCATCTTTGATATTACCTGCAATACCTAACCCCCTAAAATATTTAATGGAATCACATGGATAAGCAAGACCATCAAAACCAATAATCATTATTTCATCAGCTATAATGCATGGATTATTTTTAATACCTAAAATATTCCAAGGTGTACCTAATCTTATTTTATCTCGGTCTTCATAATACAAATAAAATTCTTTAAGTTTTAAAAGTTCTACTTTACTTAAATCCATTATGCTATTTCCTTTACCATGGGGTACAAAACGAAGTAAACTAACTTTTTCAAAATAATTTTTATCTTTAAATGTATCAATAGTATTAGTAATTGTAGTAAATAAATTATTAAAAGAATCTTTAGATACAGCATAATGAAAACCTAATTTGGCCTGACTATTTGTAAGTATTTTATCAAAGAATTCTTCTAATGAATAAGTTGATTCATCTTCTTCAGGAGATAGAGAATCTGCTAAAGAATAAACTATTTTATCAAGTCCTAATTTAATTAACTTTCGATACTTTAATAAATTATCTTCATTACGATAAGCAAATGTATATAATGTCGATTTCATTCCTAATTTGTGTACTAAACTAACTAATTCAAATATGCCATCATACATTAATGGCTCACCACCAGTAAAGACAATGTTATTAACACCCATTTCTTTTGCTTCAATTAATATTTTGTTAACATCATCTATATCTAGTTCTTTAACACTTGCTAAATTACTAGTAGCACTACTAGAACAATGAATACAATTTCTTGAGCAACGATTAGTAAGTTCAATTTTTATTTCCTTTAGCATAAAAAATCCCCCAAATATATACATATTAATTATAACAAAAATATTTATTAATTAAAGAATAAATGATAAAATTAAAGTACTTAAGGAGTATTATAATGAAAAAGTTAAAAGAATTTAAAACTATTTTAAATATGGCGAAAAAATATAAACTTAAAATACTATTATGTTTTTTAGGTATTTTTATTAGTAGCTTTTCTTATATATTAATTGGTTATTTAAATGGTCGAGCTTTAGAGGAAATTACCAAACTTAATTTAAATAATGCTATATTATTTTTACTTATCTATTTATTTTCAGAAATATTTGGCAGTTTACTTGAAAGATTTTCTTTTGCTAAGCTTTCTAAAATAGAAACAAAAATGGCACGTGAATGTTCATACTTAACATATCAAAAAGTTTTATCACTTCCTGCTTATGCTTTTGAAGAAAAAACTAGTGGTGAATTTATTAACAGAGTTACTAATGACACATCAACTATAATTAATTCTTTTGATGAAATATTTGGCATAGTTACAAGGTTAATTGCATCAGGTATTATATATATTTATATACTTTATAATTCTTATATTATTGCCATTGAAATAATTATCTTTATTGTGATTTTTGCCTTCGTAGTTAAGTTTTTTCATCCTCAATTGGAAAAAGTTCATAAGAAGAGAAAAAAGATTAATGATGAAGCAGTTTCACAAGTTACTGAATCTATTAGAGGAGTAAGAGAAATTAAAACTTTAGGTATTAAAAATTCTCTATTTTATAATTTAAGAGAACTTATTAAAAAATCCATAGAAGCATCAAATAGCGAAATAGATTTATATTTTATTTACGATATAATATCTAATGTATTAAAATCTTTTTTAGAAGTAGGATCCTTTATAACTGGAGCTATACTTCTTTATAAAGGACAAATTAGTTTAACTTTCTTTATTGCAATAACTTACTATATTTATCGTTATACTTGGATTATTGAAAATATTACCTCATTTACTAAAACATATAATGAAGTATTAGTATCAGTAACTAGAATTAATGAAATATTAGAAAATAAATTATTTCCAGATGTTAAATTTGGTAAGAAGCATTTAAAAAATTGTGAAGGTGTTATTAATTTTAATGATGTATCATTTAGTTATCCAAATGAAGGAGATGTTTTAAAGAACTTTAATGTTACCTTTAAACCTCATCAAAAAATTGGCATTGTTGGCAAAAGTGGTCAAGGAAAAACTACTATATTTAATTTACTAACCAGAGTATTTGATACAAAAGTAGGTAGTATTACTATTGATGGCATAAATATTAAAGATTTAACGGAAGAAGATTTAAGAAAGAATGTAGCCATTATTAGACAAGAGCCATTTTTATTCAATAAAACTATTAGAGAAAATTTCTTATTATTAAATGATAAAATGCATCTTAAAGATATAAGAGAATATTGTAAAATGTCTTATATTGATGATTATATAATGTCTCTTCCAAAGAAATATGATACTATTTTAGGTGAAGGTGGAGTTAATTTATCTGGTGGACAAAAACAAAGATTATCTATTGCAAGAGCCTTAGCTAAACAAAGTAAAATAATACTTTTTGATGAAGCTACTAGTGCCTTAGATAATGAATCACAAACTTATATTAAAAAAGTAATAGATGATTTAGTTAAAGATCATACAGTATTAATTATTGCCCATAGATTATCTACTATTATTGATGCCGATATTATTTATGTTGTTGATAATGGTGAGGTTAAAGATATTGGAACACATAAAGAACTAATTAAAAAATCTCCTACTTATAAACAACTTTATAATAGTGAATTAAAATAACTGAATAGATACTATTTCTACTCAGTTATTTTTTTTATTTATTCTTTTTATTACATTATTCAGTAATATTAATTATAAATGGATTTGTCTTAGTTCCATTTCCATCTACAATTTGTGCTGTTGATGACAGATAAAAGACAGGTCGGACTCCACTACGAAGTGATAGAGTACTGTCAAAACCAAGAACATAAATAGAACTATTATACCGAGCACCAACAGTTGGACAACTCGTACAAAAAAGCCCAACTCGAGTTATTAACCATTCATAATTAGTTGATGTGTTATATCCATCTTTTTGATAAAATATCCAACTATTTTTAACATTCGTTGTACTTTCTAAATTTCCTCCTATATATGCATAATTTACATCATGCATATACATTAATCCTATTTTGGCTGATATACTTTTACTCCAGGTATAGTCTTTTTCTGTACATGGACTATCATTACTACATGTTTCTTGCCCTTCATCTGGCCAGTATCTCTTGGTTGAGGTCTTCCCTGTTTCTATGGCGTATATTGCATCTCCATTATACCTTATTGAATCTGTTCTATTATTTGTATCTCCATACATCCAGTTATGTTCTTCTATTAAATTGTACCATTCTGTTTTATCATTTAAGTATTCATAATAACTTGGATATTCATTTGTTCCTAAAAATATATTCGTATTTCCACTATATCCAGTTGATGTTCCATTACTTATTCCGTTAATTCTTTTGTACAAATCTGCATTTGGCCATTCGCAAGCTTCACCTAAACAATCTTTTATTCCATAAATTTTATTCCAACTAAATGTATCTGTGTTGCTCTCTTTTAAGTATGTTTCTTTTAATACATATATTTGTCCCTCTTCTGTTATTCCTATTATTCGATACATATATTTATCTATATTATCATCATTTGTTCCACAATTTTCTTCTGTTCCAAAACATATCCAATTTGCTACATTATCTATTCCTTGATATCTATTCATTCCTCCTTGTAAGGTAGAACTTAAATTATTATTTTTATCTGCTTCTCTTAATATCTCAATTGTTTCTTTATGATCAAAATATAATGTACAATATACCGTTTTATTTGTTTTTAATGTTGCTTTTCCATTTTCAAATGTAACTATATCATTTATTATATTTCCTTCATTATCTACACATTTTGCTTCTTTAAATTTATATTTATCATTTGGCCATACATTACTTTTATTTTCTTTATAATTACTTCCGTCTTCTGATATCATTATGGCAAATAATTTATCTTTTTTTACTTTTTCTTTTAATTTAACTTCGGGTATTTGTTTTATTTGTGTATTTACAAACAATTTAGGCAATTTGTATGCTAAAAAGAGTATAAATATTATTATTAATCCTAAAAATATTTCTTTTTTTGATAATGTTTTCATATTCTCACGTATAATCAATCTTATAGAAATATTAATTAATTTCTTATTGATTGATCCCTTTCTATTAATATTTTTTTATTA
>CANRGA010000016.1 GCA_947630055.1 uncultured Bacilli bacterium | reverse complement strand
CCAACTTTTGCAATTGACTTAATTCATAATGAACCGGCTGCTCTAGCTATAGCTGGTTTAAATAAAAAAACTATTAATATCGTTAAGAAAAATTTAGCAAATGATACATTAAAGTTAAGAGTATCTAAAGATATAATTGGTATTCAATTATGTGGCAGTATTAAAAATATTATTGCTATTGCAGCAGGTATTTTAAAAGGTTTAGGTTATTCAGAATCTACGCAAGTATTTTTAATTAATGAGTCACTACATGATATGAAGAATATGATTAGTGCCCTAGGTGGAAGAAAGAAAACTATTCTCTCCTTTGCCGGAGTTGGTGATTTGCTTTTAACTTGTTCTAGTCCTAAAAGTCGTAATTATTCTTTCGGCTATTTAATAGGTAGTACTAAAAATCCTAAAAAAATAGATGAATATTTAAAAAATAATACTGTTGAAGGTTATTATACCTTAAATTCTATTTATCAAATGCTAAAGAAAAAAGGAATAGATATTCCTCTTATTACATTAATTAAAAATATTATTGATCATAAACAAGAACCAGAAGATTTAGTTACATTCTTAATTAAGAAACCTTAATAATTTCATTTATAATATAATTAGTTATTAAAAGTCCAGCAATTCCAGGAGAAGTAATCATTGAGTTTACTTCTTTTCTTTTAATTGGTACTTCTTCACTACAAACAACTGGTATTTGCATATTTAAATTATTATCTCTTACTAATTTTCGTAAATTTCTTGCTAGTGGATCATTATTAGTTTTATCTAAAGTAGTTATTTTTATTTTAGATGAATCTACTCTATTACCCATACCCATTGAACTAATTATTTTAATATTATTTTGATATGCGAACTTAATTAGTTCTAATTTGGTATTTAAACTATCACAAGCATCAATTATAAAGTCAAAATCTTTATCTAGATTATTTATATTATCTTTATCTAAAAATGCCTCTACAGCCTTAATTTTGATGTTTTTACTAATTAATCTAGCCATATCTTTAGCTACATCCACTTTAGACTTACCTATAGTAGATAAATCTGCCACTAATTGTCTATTTAAATTAGTTATTTCAACTTTATCATGATCAATAACTGTAATATCTAATAGTCCACTACGAATTAGAGAAGTATAAACAAAACTTCCTACTCCTCCTACACCAACTAATAATATTTTGGTATTTTGAATTTTCTTAAAATTATCTTCTCCAATTAAATTAATTATTCTTTCATACATAATTTATACTCCATTAAAAAACCTAGAGGTAGTTATCTTTGATAAAATCCCGCTCTCTTGCAGGTGGTAGAACACATATCAAGTATTAGGATTCCCATTACAGTGTAACAGGCATTCAACACCACGAGATAATTAGTTCCCCAATTTATCTATATAGTCGGTTTTATATGAATAACTTACCTTTCTAGGTACTTATATTATACCATATATATTTTTAATAATACATATATTTATCCAAATTTGACACTTTTACTATCTTTTTCTTTCATCATTAGTTAATATTTTTAATATATTAATAGAAAATGCTATGACATTATCCATATTAATTACTGGTATATTATAAATATTATTCTTACTTAACTTTATTAAATAACGAATTTCATTGGTATTTAAATTATAAAGTACCCTAATATCATAATATTTATCTTGCCAAAATAATAAGAAATTTTCAAAATATTCATCGGTTACATAACCATTATTCATTTTTAAATTAGTAAATGTACAATAATTTTTTACTACTTTAATAAAATTATTTAAAATATCTATACTTTCATCTGCAGTATTATTTGTAAATATATGCATTGAATTACTAAATACATATGTACCATCATCTATTATATAATTTGCTAATATTTCTAAATTATCTATAAAATTTTTATATACTTCTGAATCTATTTTCATTATCTTCTTCTAATTTCTTCATTAGCTAAAGTTGCATAAGCTATTTGTAAGTTATCAAGTATTTCTTTTACTTCTACTCCATTTTGTTTTAATCTTTCAATAGTGGTCATTAATTGTTTTTGAACATCAATATCTTTAATTTGACATAATAGATCCATTACATATCCAGTTAAGTATTCCATATCTATTACTTCTTTACCCATAGCCATACTAATATCTATTTTTTCTAAATATATTCTATGTTTCATTGAATCATCTAATTCACTTTCATAATATTCATCAACAAATCTACCATAAGTATCATAATATTTAATAAAATATCCTTTGGCCATACTATGTTCATTATCTTTAATATTTTCACCTTTAATATCTTTTAATTCAATATAATGATCAATTATTGTATAGAAAGTATATAATTTTTTTTGCGTATTATTACTAAACTCCATATTACTTAAAGATGTAAGTAGCCAATTAGTAAAATCTTCTGATAAAAAGTATTCTAGGGTTTCTTTATTTAATTTAGTCATCTTTATCTTCTCCTCTCATTTTGCTCTTCAATTTGCTTATTTGCAACAGTTGCATAACTTATTTGTAAAGCATTTAAAATATCTTCGGAATTAAAACCATTTTCTTCTAAATGTTTTACAGCTTCATTAATAATCATTAAAGAGGTGTTTTGTCTTATATTTATTTGTTCAATTACAAAATTTTGTAAATCATTTAAAGTTAGTTCATATTCAGCATCATCATTTAACGCCTGAATATATATTTTCCCTACTATTACTGAGTTTGGTGAATATTGTTCTGGATTTGATATTACCATATTATATATTCCATCATTAACTTTGATATTGCTATTAATAGAATATGATAAATCAGTTTTCTTTTCATCATTTTTCTCTTTAAAGCTTATATAATCACACAATACATCATATAAAACAATAGCATTTTTATATATTTCTTCTTTTTCATAGTGATAAAATTCACAATTATGATATTTAGTTAAATAAAATAATTTATTAAACCATTCGGTAAATTCATCAGTTAAAATATAAGTATATTCTTGACATGTTTCTTTTTCTTTTTGTACCCAATTACTTAATTTTTTTAAACTATATTGTTTATTAATATCTATATTATAGAAACGCATTGCAAAACCCTCCTAATTACAAATATTTATTATAAATTATGGAAATAAAAAAAGCAATGTTTAATTGCTTTTAGCAGCACTCCAACAATTTGATACATTACAGTTAGATGAATATGGCATTGGATTTGGCATATCAAGTTTTACTATCATTGGTATTTTAAATGCTCCGCCAAAACCAACACAAGTACCTGGTTGTAATACTTTTTGTTTTTCAACTATATCGCTAGAAATATTAGGAAGCATTTCTTCAATATATTTAATATCTAATGGGTGTGTCATTTTGAAAATTAAGAAATTTGAACATTGGGCAATAACTGTATCAGATATTTCAACAGGTCTTTGACTAATAATATCAAGTATTACGCCATATTTACGACCTTCTTTAGCAATACGATCAAAAATATTATAACCAATTAAGAAAGTATCATTATCTTTTTGAATATACCGGTGAGCTTCTTCTAAGAATAAATGGAATGGAATTGTTGCTCTTTGTTCTAGACCTTTGGAATATTCAAACATCAAACGACAAAATATTTTAACTATTACTTTAGCATAAACATCATCAATATCTTCTAAGTTTATATTAATTATTTGTGATTTAACACCATTTTTATAAATTAAATTACTTATATATTCATTTATTGGTATATATTTATTACCAGTAAAATAACTTCCTACTTTACTAGTCATAATAGTATTAAGTCTTACTTTCAATATAATAGCATCACTATAAAGATTATCATTATTTTGAAATCCTTCACTAATTAAAGTAAATTCCATTGCATTACTAAAATCTTTTAAAGTATAGTATGCTCCTTCAGGCTCTGGAAATTCTACATTATCATCTAAAATATGTTTTAATATGTAATCAGTGATTAATACACTTTCGCCAAAATTACCATGAGAATCAATTTCAAAGCATTCTGAGAATACTCGTGTATAACCTACGCCAGGAATTTCAGAATTAAAATTAAATTCTGGTGTATTACATACCTCAATTATTTGAAATATTTCATTTTTCTTATTGGCAGTAGTTTCGCTACTAAATAAAACAGCAAGTAAGGCTTTTGCAATTAAATGATTTTTAAGTCTTCTACTCTCTTCATTTTCTTGACTAAAAATTCGTGCTAATTTAATAGTATTTTCAATTATTGGTAATTGAGAGTGATTAGATGCTTGTAAAAGTAGTGCCCAGTCATCTAAATTAAGTAAGTGAAGCGGAATATCTAGTAAAAAGTCACCATCTTCTTCTTTAGGATTAGTTGTAATAAATTTATATTGATAATTAGGATTTATTTCATTAAGTTTACAAAACGCATTTTTATATTCACCATAAGCATCAAAAATAAATAGATTAGCGTTAATAGGATTCATCGCATTATTAGAAAAAACATTTTGGACAATTCTAGCAACTCCACATGATTTACCAGAACCAGAGTTACCGAATATGGCTAAATGATTAGAAAATAGACCATTTATTGAAGGACATACCTTAAAATTTTTATATATGGCTGAATTACCTAGTATAAATGATTTATCAGTATAAGTACCAACTAATTCCATTAATTCTTCACCATTAATTACTCTAATAGTAGAATTTAATGCTGGTTTTCTTAAAACACCATTTAAATATTTTTTATCTTGATATTCTCCTAAAAATCTTATTTTAATTACATCATCATTAAGTTCAATAACTTCTCCTAATATTCTTTGATTTTTAGCTTCAAATATAACATGTACATTCATTAAATCAGCTACTACTTCTCTACTCATTTTATTTTCCACATGAGCAATATTATCACTTATATAAAGTATTTTTCCAAACATTATATATCACCTTTTTTTCTTTTTGCTATTTTTTTCTTCTTTTTCTTTAAATCTAATATAATTTTTCTTTTATAATTTCTTTTAACAAATATGGCTATACAACTTGCCATTATTATAATTGATACTACAAATATAATTAATAATACTCTAGTTAATATATTATTTTTTTTAATAATTATTTCTTTTTCTTTACTTAATTTATTTACTATTAACTTATAAGTTGTAGTTGTTTTATCATTACCTGTAACTCTGATTATTACTTCATTTTCGCCATCTTTTAAGTTTTCATTTCCAATTATTTCAACCTGATCATTATCACTTGCTAAAGCTTTAATATCTAAAGCCTTAACATTATTTTTCACAGTTAATTTATAGGTATATGTATCACTAGTAAATTGTGGTTCTAAATTATAACCCTTAACTTCTAAACTATTAAGTTTACTTGATCCTAAGTTTTTATTAATAACTATTTCGTATTTTCCTTCATTACCATTTTCAGCCATTACTTTGACATAGTATGTATTGATACCAGTTGCTAATCTAAAAGTACCTGTTCCATAAATTTTTGCATATTCATAAGTAGGATCACCTTTAATTGTAATTTCTTCTACTTCTTTGCCAACATCTAAATTATATTTATAGACATCACTTTTAAATTTGGGATTTAATACAAATCCCTCTATTACTAAGTTTTTTAAAGTGGCATCATCATTTGCTTCTTCTCTAATAATAGTTATTTTATAAGTAGTAGACGTACCATCAGATGCAGTAACAATTATGTTGTATACGTTATTTCCTTCGTTTAAATATCTTCTGCCTGCTCCATTTATTTTGGCAGTCCCACTATTTGCTTCAGCTACTATATTAATTTTATCGTAATTATAAGGTAATTTTATTTCATAATCTAATTTATTGCTTTTAAATATTGAACTTATATCTAATTCTTCTAAAGTTAGTTTTTTTAAACTTGAATCATTTGAAGTAATATCCAAAGGAATTGATATTTTACAAGAATCATCTATTTCATCATTTTCTTTTAAATAATTAATGGTTAAATTAATTTTAATACTTCCATCTTTGAGTGCTTTAACTAATCCATCATCACTTATAGTAGCGAAATCTTTTGGCGCTATTTTATATTCTACTTGATAATTATCTTTACTTTTTACTTCAATTTGAGCAGTTTCGCCTATTTTAATTTTTTCTTTATCAATACTTGCTTCGGCACTATGTTTGTCAGTACTACATGTAATTGCGGCTTTACTAATACTTGGCATCAATAAAAAAACAAATAAAATTAAACTGGTCAAAAACTTTTTCATCACACATAACTCCTATTATTGTCTTAATTATATCATGGTTACTTTAATAAGTAAATTAATCTTTTGATTAAAATCAAAAAAGTTACTTATAAAATCATTATCAATTTAGTTAATTATTTTTTTATTTTATGATACAATAATACGAGGAAGTGATACTATGGAATATAATGTAATTAAGAATGCTGATGCCATTATTGGAAAAAGCCCCTATTTAGTTAAGAATCCTACCAAATATAAAAATAAATGGCATGATTTATTTGGCAATAATAATCCTATATGCTTAGAACTTGGTATGGGGCGTGGCGATTTTATAATTAATATGGCAAAAGAATATCCTGATAAGAATTTTATAGGTTTAGAATTATATGCATCTCAAATGGTTATGGCTACTGAAAGATTACAAAATACTAAATTAAATAATTTAAAACTTATTAATGCAGATGCGAGAGATATAGATAAAATTTTTGGTAAAGAAATTACTACAATTTACTTAACTTTTTCTGAGCCATGGCCCAAAAGAAGAGATGAGAGAAATAGATTTACACATGAAAGCTATTTAAAACTATATGATAAGATTTTTAAAAAGAATAAACATATTATTTTAAAAACCGATAATAAAGGTTTATTTGCTTATTCACTTGAAAGCCTATCAAAGTATTGGTATGTGTTTGAGAGAGTTAGTCTAGATTTACATCATGATGAATACCCAATAAAAAATATCATGACTGATTTTGAAAAACAATATTTTAAAGAGGGACGTCCTATTTATTATGTCGATGCCAGATTTGATGATTAATTCCATTTATGGAATTTTTTTATCCAATAAAAAAAGCATTTACTATGCTTCGTAAACGCTTACTTTCTTTTTATCTCTTCCTAGTCTTTCAAATTTAACTACACCATTTATTTTACTAAATAATGTATGATCTTTACCCATTCCAACATTAGTACCTGGATAAATTTTAGTTCCTCTTTGACGATATAAAATTGCACCAGCAGAAACTAATTCACCATCACTAGCTTTAGCACCAAGTCTACGTCCAGCAGAATCTCTACCATTTCTTGTAGAACCTTGCGCTTTAACATGGGCAAATCTTTGGATATCTAACTTAATAAATAACATCTTAATTCTCCTTTACTATTTTTATATTTTTAGGATATTGTTTTTCTAAATCTTTAAGTAAATCAAGCATATTATTAATTAATTTTTTAGTTATATCATCATTTTTTAAAATATGTATTTCTAATATTTTATCATCTTTATAACTAATAGACTTACTATCAATATTTAAAATACCATTAATAGTCGTATAAATAATACTTGATACACTAGCACAAACAATATCATTACCATAAGTATTAAAGTTAGCATGACCACTTACTTTAATACACTCATCATTATAATTTGCTTTAATCATAATTACTTATTAATTTTCGTAACAACAAGTTTTGTATATGGTTGACGATGTCCTTGTTTTTTACGATATTTCTTTTTAGGTCTATATTTGAAAACAATGATTTTTTTATCTTTTCCTTGTTTTTCAACCTTACATTCAACTGATGCACCTTTAACAGTCGGATTACCAGCTACACCATCAACAAATAAAACTTCATCAAATGTAACTGTACTTCCTACTTCAGCAGCAAGTTTTTCAACGTATATTGTATCACCAACAGACACATAATATTGTTTTCCACCTGTTACAAATACAGCTTTCATTTCATACCTCCTTATAATATTTTCTTTAAGTCGCGCCCTTAAGGTGTACTAATGTAACTTAATACCTTTTTAGTGCGGTTTTTTCCGAAATGACTTAAAACATTTAAATTTTAGCAAAAAATATACTATTTGTCAATTGTTTTCCCCTTTAAATAAAGCGTTTCTTTAATTTTTTTCTTTTCATTTATATAATGATTATTCTCTTTAAAATAATGATAGACATTTTTCTTCAAATCTCTTATATTTTTGGTTCCATTATCTATTTTTTTATAACTTAAATCATATAGATATCTTTCTAGTAAAAATCTCTTTTGCATATATTTATAATTAATAAAATAAATAATCGTATTGTAAATAAGAAATGTAATAATAAAATAATTATCTAATTTATAATGATAATTAATGAATATAAATAAAATAATATTAATAATGGATATATAAATTATTAAATGATATGATTTATGATAAGAAAAACATTTTTCTAATAATAGTTCTATAATTCTACTACCATCTAGGGGAATAATGGGAAGCATATTAAATATGATTAAAATAAAATTATATTCAATAATTAAATGATAAGTTAGAATATTGAAATGATTTTTAAATAAATAAACAAATAATAATAAAATACATTGAGATATAAAACCTCCACAAGCAATTAATAAATCATGATTAATATTACTATTTATTTTTTTATTAATCGTGGTATATCCTCCAAAAGGAAGTATCTCTATTTTAACTATTTCATAATGTAATATTTTAGTAATTATTATATGACCTAACTCATGAATTAAACAAATAGCAAATATAATGCAAATATTTTTAATATAACCACAGATAAGACAAATGAAGATAAAAAAGTAAGTATAATTATTTACGTTTATTTTATTTAAGATATTCTTCATAATTTATGTATTTACCATCTTTTTGTAATACTAAATAAATATAATTATCTTTTGCCTCACCTATTAAAGTATCTTTTTCTAAATAATCATATAATGTAGCACTCATATTGGTAACATTACCATACCAATAATCAATTCCATCATTTCCTTGCAAAATTAAAGTATTACCATAGCCGTCTTTCTCACCAATAAAAACAACAATACCACCATTAAGTAAAGATATTGGACTACCTTTATTGATATCTATTTTAACTCCATCTTTATAAGTAGTATACTTATAACTTTTTAAATCATTACTATTTAAAACTAAATCATCATTATTCTCTACCTTAGGTAAAAGTTCACCAAATTTATCTTGATACCAATTATTTATTTTTGTAAATTTAAGAGAATCTTCATACAAGTATTTATTAACCATTACTTTATTATTATCATTAACTTTAATTAAAATACAAATACTAATAATTAGAATAATACTAAGTAATGATCTCGTCATTAAATTTTTTAAATATTTAATTTTTTTACTATCTAACTCACTTTTTTTACTACTATAACTTTTATGACTTATTTTAGTGTAATCATCTATTTTTCTCATAAATATCTCCCACTAAAATATATTCACTAATTACACTTTTTATCGCTTTCTTTTTAAAATTATTGAATCTTTTTGTTTTAAATTATATATATTATCTATTTCTTTTACTTCAAATGATGCTGGTAGATTATTTATTTTTATGTTTGTACTATTAAATACACGTGGCCAAATATAGGGAGTAAAAGCATAATGTATATAAAGGACTCCTTTTTCTTGCAACATACCCTCTAAGCCATTAACATAATTTTCTAAGTAAGCTATTGGCCAATTACTACCCCAATAAATATGAAAATAATCAAGAATATTAGATAATAAAATTAAATCATATTTATCTTTAAATTCGTTTTTTAAATTTAAGGCATTAGCATATTTGAAACTAATAAGACATTTATCTAAATTACTTCTTAATAATTCATAATCTTCTTTAGAATTTAAATAAGAAGCATTATTTTTTATTAATTGTTCTACATTAGTTAAACTTAACATTTTAATTAAATTATAATTAGTATTTTCTTTTAATTGCAGCATTTTATAATAATTAATTATTTCTAACCAAAAATTTTGATATTTTTCTTCCATATATGGAATTAAACCATTTATAATATTATATATTTCTCTAAAATTAATTTTAGAGTCAATAAACATATACATAATTTTAAAATATTTTGAATAATCATACTTTAATATAATAGCTTTTTTTAAGCCAATAATCATGTATTCTGTGAGTTTATTAATATCAAATAACTCTACTTTTCTAATACCTTTACTAATTAATGAAAAGGCTTGATCACCACTGCCAGCCACACATAAGGCAGTTTCTTTAGTAGAATAATCAGTTAATTTTAAATAATCATCGATATTTTCATTAGCTTGAAAATATACTCTTTGAAAGCCATCAAAAAGATTAGAACTATCATAGTTTTTAGTTCCAAACATATTGATATCAATCATTTTTTCAACTTCTTTTATGGCTTTGGCTAAACTACTCATATATACTTCACACTTTCCTGTTTTCGTACTAATATTATTTGATGGTTATATTTCAAATCATATGTTTCACTATTATAATCTATATATGGTTTATAAAAATCAGATTGATGAAAAGGTTTACTAGCATAAAAAATATAATGTAAAAATATGATACCATTATTTTTTAATAATTTTTGTAAATCTGAAATGTAATTATTTAAATTTTGCATATGCCAATTATTACCCCAGTAAACATAAGCATAATCTAAGATATTTGAAAGTAATATTAAATCATATTTTTTATGAAACGTATCTGCTAAATTAATCGCATTGCAATATTTAAAGTGAATATTTGCTGTATTTAACTTTTCTTTTAAATAATTAAAATTTGTATCATTTTCTAAATAAGGGCAAAATTGGGGAATTATTTTTAAACCTGCATTAACATTCAAACCATACATAAAATTAGTATTAATTTTTGCTTCTTTTTGTAAATGATTATTATAATCTAAAATGGTTTGCCAAAATGTTTTATATGGTTCTTCCATATATGATAATAAGTCTAATAATATTTCATTTATTTCACTTGGCATAGTCATTTGCGAAATTAATTTATTTAAAACATTTATATATTCAGAATAATTGTATTTTAAAATCATTGCTTTTTTAATTCCTAAAATAAAATATTCTGTAAATTTATTGACATCGAATAATTCTATATCTTTAATTCCATTATAAATAAGTGAAAAGGCTTGATCACCACTGCCAGCCACACATAGAGCATTTTCTTTATTAGTTAGATCAATTAAATTTAAATATTCAGCAATATTTTCATTAGTTTGATAATATAAATCTTGATAACCATCAAAATTGGTAGGACGATCTAATGTATAATCTCGAATAATATTTTCTTTAATTAATTTTTTCACAGCTTCTACCGCAACCATAACTTCATCCATAAAATTTCCCCTTAAAAGTGTTTTCTATTCTAGCATATTCTAAGGAATTTTACTAGTCTTAATTACGCGAAAGAAAAGAATATAAAATAATACATTGATAAATAAATTAAATCCTATATTTATTAATATATTAAATATACCATTAAGTAGAAAAATATTACTCATAATAATATAAGTTATATAATTAAATAGCATAAAAAATAAAAAAACATAAAAATTATTTTTATTCAAATCTTTAAAAATTTGATTTATTAAATACATTAAAGATAGAATAATTATATTATAAAAATATGTATTAAAAATAATAAAATCTAAAATAAGACCAGCAAGTAAATAATATTTATATGGCTTATTATACAAATAAAGAAGAAAAAAATAAGAAGAAAAACTAGTATAATTATTGATTAATATATCTAAAATAACTAATAAAAATATCATATTGTCTCCTTTATAATTGTTACATAATCGATATCTTTTATTTTTAAATCATAATTCACTTCAATAATAAGCTCAATATTTTTCTTATCTTTCAAAATATTTTTAACAGTACCTATATAAATATTTTCATGAATATTACCAAGACCTGAAGTGAATATTTGATCTCCTATATTAATTTTGGCATCACTACTTATATTACTCACGATTAATTTATCGTTTTTATATTCAAGTAGGCCTATTTGTTCATTTATTTTAACAGATATTTTACTATTCTTATTAGTAATTAATTTCACTGTACTACTATTTTTATTTACTTTATCTACTACTCCTACTAAAGTATTATCATAAATAACCGGATTTTTATCTAAATTTTGATCTTTACCTCCTCTAATAGTTATCTCATTTAAATAATTATAGATATCTTTATAAATTATATAGGTATTTAAATAATCAGTTTCATATATTAAATCTATTTCACTAAATTCAAGTAATTTATTATAATCTTGTTCAGTTAGAGCACATCTAGTTGGCGTATAAATATTATCTTTAATCGTAAATAAGCGATAAATAGGTTCTTTTAAAATAATTAGTAAAAATACTACTAAAAAAATATAGTTTTCTTTAATAAATTTAGTCATATTATATACCCTCTAAATAAGTATTTAAAATACTTTGATTAACTTTATCATAAATAGTTGTGTCATCTGTTTTACTAATTATTTTTTCATAATTATCTAGTATATAATAAAAATCTTTTGATACATTAATAGTCTTTAAATAGATATTAATATTATTGTCTTTAAAATAAGTAATCATCTTGTTAACTAAATCGATATCTTTATACATAGCACTATAAACTTTATATAAGTTATCTTCTTTTATAGGTATTCCTGAAGGCAATTTACTAATCATATCTCGAGCATTATCAATTGATTCGTAAGCGCCAACCTGAAAAGCATAAACTAAATATTCTTCTTTAGCATATATATTTTCTTTATTTAAGATAAATATTGTAAACAAAACACCAGATATAAGGGAAAATAATACTAATATTATATTCTTCTTCATACCTTTATCACCTTAATCTAGTGTAGCATATATATATTAAAAAAAATGTCAAATTATCGGTTTAAAATTTATTTATAATGTCCTTTACTTTAGGAATTTTTTATAATATAATTAATTCAACAAGGCATAATATATATTAGAAATATTATATTATTTCTTGCGAGTCTGAACCAGCGTATTTTTAAATATGTGGGTGGGTAAGGACTCGACCCGTAGTCGGACAGAAGGGCCGCTTAAAAGATCAACTGTAACAAGTTGTTTTTTTATGGTAAATTTTTCTTATTGATATCTTTTATTTTGTTTAATAATTCTAATGATTTAAAGAAATATTTTTCTTGATTATTAAATTTTACTTTATTTTTTTGGAGATTAGTAATTTTTTCTAAAACACATAGCATATCTGCTACTTGAAATAGTCTCTCTTCTACATGATTAAAATCTTTAATTATTTTAATATTAAAAATTGAAAAGCATTCTTTTAAAATATTCATCAATCTTTCTTGACCATTATCATAATAAATTATGATACTATCAAATTTTGAAAAATATTCTTTATCATTATCTAACATATTATAAATTTTTTGTTTAATATTATTTCTTAATTGAGATTTATTATTTAAATATTTTTTATTAACTATAATTGATTTTGTTTTTATATCACATTTTAAGCCAAAATAAAATAATGCTAGAAATAAACTCTTTCTATCTTCTAATTCCATTTTGGCATATTCTTTTCTGTTAGCAATTAACTCTGCTGTATGAATCATACCACTATAATGATACAACATATAATTCTGAAGATTTTTCCGTAAAACCAAAATCACCACTTTCATCAATATAAATTTTTAATTTTGACATAAGTCACCTCAAAAGTTGGGCAAGCAAAAAGAAGACCTACTTTATAGTCTTCTCTACCCACTTTTAATATTAAGCAATAAATTCTTATTTGTAAATATTTAATCTAATTTTTTTCTTAAAATATCTTTAACTATTGTTGGATTTGCTTTGCCTTTAGTTTCTTTCATAACTTGACCAACAAAATAATCAAATAAATTAGTTTTACCATTATGATATGCTTCAATTTGAGACTCATTATTAGCTAAAATATTATCTATTATACTATTTAGAGCATCAGTATCAGATATTTGGACATTTTCACTAGTAATATATGTTTTAGGTTCTTTTCCTTCCATAATAGCTTTATTAAATATTTCTTTGGCTTGTTTAGATGATATTGTACTTTTATCAAGTTCACTTGTTATTTGGTAAAGTAACTTAGGTGTTAAATAGAAATCTTTTAAAGCAATACCTTCTTTATTTAAATAAGCAATTATTTGAACAATTAAATAATTAGCAGCAGTTTTCGGATTAATGCCAATATCTACGCATTCTTCAAAATAATCAGCATAATCTTTTTCTTTAATAATAATATTAGCATCATATTCTGATAAACCTAATTTATTTATGTAATATTCTTTTCTTTCTCTTGGAAGCATTGGAATATCTTTTTTGATTTTCTCTAGCCATTCTTTAGTTATTTTATATTTAGGAATATTAGGTTCAACAAAGTATTTATAATCAATAGCATCAACTTTACTACGCATTCTAATAGTAGTACCAGTTTCTTCATCAAATCTTCTAGTCTCTTGTTCTACTTCATCATAGCGTCCTGCATCTTTAAGTTCAGTTTGTCTTTTTATTTCATAGTTAATAGCATCATAGACATTAGCAAATGAATTAATATTCTTCATCTCTACTTTTGTTCCAAGTTCCGTTGCATCTTCATTCATTATTGAAACATTGACATCACATCTTATTTGTCCTTTTTTCGTATCAGCTTCCGATACGCCACAATATTGGTAAATTCTTCGCATGTATTCTAAGAAGGCTACAGCTTCTTCGGCAGAATAAAAACATGGTTCAGTTACAAGTTCAAGTAAAGGAACACCTGCTCTATTGTAATCAATTAATGATATGTCACGATAATGATCTAGTGATGCTGAATCTTCTTCTAGATGAATATCATGGATTAATACTTTTTTATCTTTACCATTTACATCAATAGTTATTTTACCATTTACCCCAACTGGGGCATGCATTTGCGTAATTTGATAACCTTTAGGAAGATCGGGATAATAATAATTTTTCCGATCAAAATACATATATTCTGGTTGCGTGCAATTAAGGACCATAGACATTAATAAGGCTTTTCTTATACATTCAACATTGACAACTGGTAATGTTCCAGGGAAAGCCATATCAACTGGTCTTACATTAGCGTTAGGAGTATCATTATAGGAATTTTCGGCACTAGAGAAAACTTTTGTATTACTAGTAAGTTCACAGTGCATTTCTAAGCCAATTACTGCTTTATATTTTCCCATTATTTTTCTACCTCCTTAGCAATTTGATTTTTATATGGCATTTCTCTTTCAAGAGCATAGGCTATATTTAAAACATTTATATCATCATAACAATTACCAGTTATATTAATACCGACTGGCATATCATCAATAAAGCCATCTGGAATAGTTATAGATGGAAAACCACCAAAATTGCCAATTTGTAAATGTTCTTCAAGAACACTGACATCATCATTAGATACTGAATCTTTTGGATTATCGAGGAATGGCGCTATACCTGTTCCAACTGGCATAATTAATCCATCATAAGTTTTAAATAACTCTTTCATTTTATCGACAATTAATCTTCTAACTCTTTGAGCATTAACAAAGTATTTTTCTTGGTTTTCTTTTTGTAAGATATATGAACCAATTACGAATCTTCTTTTGATAAGAGGTGAAAATCCTTTCGTACGATGATCTTTCATCATTTCATTTATGTTTTCGCCATTCCCTCTTGGACCAAAGATAATACCAGTCAAATTAGACATATTTGATGTAGCCTCGGCACAAGATAAACAAACATAAACACTTGGAATTGCATTAAGTAAATTTCTATCTATTTCAATGCCTTCTACTGTTACACCACATTTTTCTAAAATCTCAATAGTTTTATGAAAATTATTGATGTGACTCACAAATTCATCAGTTGGATTTTGATAATAATCTAAATCAACAACATTTTTTATATAGAATAATTTTTTACCTTTTACTTTACCATCAATTGATTCATATAAATGCATATTAGATGAATCCCAACTAGTTTGGTCATTTTTATCGATACCTTTCATAGCATCTACTACTATGGCAGCATCTTTAACGGAACGGGTAAGGCAACCACAATGATCTAGAGATGAGGCAAAAGGAAACAAACCATAACGACTAATCATACCATAAGTAGGTTTATAGCCAACAATACCACAATAGGCAGCCGGTTTTCTAATAGAATCACCTGTATCACTACCTAAAGCAAAAGGATAAACACCGGCAGCAACTGCAGCAGCACTACCAGATGAAGATCCGGCACACATTCTCTTTAAATTCCAAGGATTACGAACTGTCCCAGTATGACAAGTAGTACCAGTTCCACCCATACCAAATTCATCTAAAGCAGTTTTATTAATGGCAATTGCCCCACATTTTTCTAAATTTTGAACGGCAGTTGCAGTATAAAAAGGCACATAATCTTTTAAGGTATTAGATGAACCAGTCGAAAGAATACCTTCAGTAGAATAATTATCTTTAATACCAAAAGGAATACCTGAAAGCATATTTTCTGATACTGGCATAATTTTAGGCTTATCAATTATCGTAACAAAAGCATTACATTTATCTTGAACTTCTTTTGATAATTTTAAAGATTCATCTACTAATTCTTCTGGTGTAACTTTGTCATTTATTAATAAATCATGTAATTCTTCAATTGTTTTATTCATATACATCATTCGTCACCTAACCTACTATCTTTGGAACTTCAATTTCTCTTCCTTCATGACTTTTACAATTTTGAAGTAATTTTTCAATTGGAATGCTTTCTTCCTTTTCATCACTTCTGAGTTCATACTCAAAATCATCTAAAGTATGAGTCATTGGCTCAACATCATCAATATCAGGTATCTTTGTGATAAGTTCCATATTTTGATCAATTATATCAAATTCATCTAAAACCAGTTTATTTTCTTCTTCTGTTAAACCAATTAATAGTTTATCTGCTAAATTATCAACTAATTCTTTTGTAAATTTCATTATATCACCCTAATATTCACAGTTTCCTGGTGTTCTTGGATATGGAATAACATCACGAATATTATCTACTCCAGTTAGATAAATAAGTAATCTTTCAAAGCCCATACCAAAGCCGGAATGAACACATCCCCCAAATTTTCTTAAATTTAGATACCAATTCATACTTTCCGTTTCCATACCAAGTTCTTTCATTCTATTAAGTAATTTATCATAACTTTCTTCTCTTTGAGAACCGCCCATTAACTCACCAGCTCCTGGAACTTCTAAGTCTACTGCTGCAACCGTTTTACCATCTTCATTTTGTTTCATATAGAAAGCTTTAATATCTTTTGGCCAATTTTTAATAAATACTGGTCCATTAAAGTATTCAGTAATATATTTTTCATGTTCTTTAGCAATATCTTCACCATATTCAGGTGTAAATTCCCATTTAACTGGAGCTTCTTTTAATATTTTAATAACTTCTTCATGATCAATTCTCGTAAATTTGCTATTTATAAGTTTAGTAAGTTTTTCTTTTAAACCATTTTCGACAAATTTATCAAAGAATTCTATTTCTTTTGGCGCATTATCTAAGACATATTTAACAACATACTTAAGCATATCTTCCATAATATCCATATCACCATCTAAATCACAAAAAGCGATTTCCGGTTCGATCATCCAAAATTCTGATGCATGAACTTTCGTATTAGAGTTTTCTGCCCTAAAAGTTGGTCCAAAAGTATATGTTTTTTTATATGCTAGCGCAAAAGTTTCGGCTTCTAATTGACCACTTACGGTAAGACCAGTTAATTTACCATAGAAATCTTTACTATAATCTACTTCACCTTTTATCTTATCGAGTGGTAAAGTTGTTACTTGGAACATTTCACCAGCACCTTCACAGTCACTTGCAGTAATTATTGGCGCATGAAAATAAACATAGCCTCTTTCTTGAAAATATTGATGAATTGCATAAGCGGCAAGACTTCTAACTCTAAATACAGCTTGAAATAGATTAGTTCTTGGACGAAGGTATGCTTGCTCTCTTAAAAATTCTCTTGTATGTCTTTTTGGTTGAATCGGATAATCTTCGGGGCAGTCTCCTAAAAGCTCGATTTTAGTAGCTTGCATTTCAATATCTTGGTTACCTTTAGATTCAACTATTTTACCAGTAACTGATATAGCACAACCGACAAGTAATTTCTTTATCTCATTAAAATTACTTAATTTTTCATCATAAACAACTTGTAAATGTTCTTGGCAAGTACCATCAGAAAAATCGATAAAGCCAAATGTTTTTTGATCACGATGGTTTCTAATCCAACCACAAATAGTTACTTCTTTATCTAAATAATTTTTAGTATCTTTAAATAAATCTTTTAAATCCATATTTATTCTCCTTTAATCTCTTACTTTTATATGTAATTCTCTTAATTGCTTTTCATCAAGTTCATTAGGACTTCCCATAAGTAAATCCATACCTGATACATTAGGTGGGAATACTTGAACTTCTCTTAGATTTTCTTCATCGGTTAAAAGCATAACAATACGGTCAATTCCTGGAGCCATACCAGCATGAGGAGGGGCTCCAAATTGGAAGGCAGTATATAAGCTTCTAAATTTATTTTTGATAACTTCTTCATCATAACCAGCAATTGCAAAGGCTTTTTTCATAATTTCAATATCATGATTACGAACTGCTCCTGAAGCCATTTCATTACCATTACAAACAAAATCGTATTGGTATGCAACAATATTTTCAATATCGCCACTATTTAAAGCATCAAGACCACCTTTTGGCATACTAAATGGATTATGACCGAAATCCCATTTTTTATCTTCTTCATTATATTCATACATTGGAAAATCATTAATAATACAAAATTCAAATTTATTATGATCAATTAAATCTAATTCTACTCCTAGTTTAGTTCTTAGAATACCAGCAAGTTTAGCGGCATCTTTTAATCCTGCAATAATAAATACCACATTACCTACTTTTAAATCTAATTTATTTTTTAAATTATTAATTTCTTCTTCAGTTAAAAATTTAGTAATAGTGGATTTAATTTCTTCCTCTTCTACTTTAAGATAAGCAAGTCCTCCCGCACCTTTTTCTTTCATGAATTCTTCTAATTTTTTATACCAAGAATTTGGTTTATCACAAATATCTACTTTTATTGCTAAAACATTTTTATCTTTAAAACCATTAAAAGCAGTATTTTTAAATATTTCGGTAATATCTTCAATTATTAGTGGATTACGTAAATCTGGTTTATCTGTACCATATTTAGCCATTGCTTCTCTATATGGTATTCTTCTAAATGGTGGTTTAGATACTTCTTTTTTAGTAAAGTTTTTAAATGTATCATAAAATACTTTTTCCCCAACAGCATAAACATCTTCTTCAGTTGCAAAACTCATTTCTAAGTCAAGTTGGTAGAATTCTAAAGTACGATCTGCCCTACAATCTTCATCACGAAAGCATGGAGCAATTTGAAAATAACGATTAAAACCTGATACCATTAAAAGTTGTTTATATATTTGTGGTGCTTGCGGTAAGGCATAAAATTTACCCTTATAATTTCTTGATGGAATGACAAAGTCTCTAGCACCTTCTGGACTACTAGCGGTAATTATCGGTGTTGCTATTTCGGTAAAATTTAATTCTTTCATTGTCTTTCTAATAAAATCAATAACTTTAACCCTAAATAAAATTTTATCATGTACTTCACTATTTCTTAAATCTAAATAACGATATTTAAGTCTTGTTTCTTCTGATGCATCTTTACTTCTAGCTATTTCAAAAGGTAGAACATTACTACATTTACCTAGTATTTCTAACTTTTCTAAAACAATTTCAACTTCTCCTGTTTTCATATTAGGATTAATATCACTACGCATTCTAACTGTACCAGTGATACTGGCTGTACTTTCCCTTGTTACATCATTAAATAAATTTACATCTTCCGTAATAATTTGGACAATACCAGTTTCATCACGTAAAGTCACAAAAACTAAACTACCAAGATTACGAATAGAATTAATCCAACCAGCAACTTTAATACTTTTACCAATATCTTCTTTAGATACTTCACCACAATAACAATTACGATATATATTTTCCATAAAATTCACTTCCTATAAATTACCGATGATATATTCAACTACTTCAGATATATCAACTTTTTCTTCTTCCTTAGTTACATTATCTTTAACGTTAACTAAACCTTTTTGTAAATCTTCATTATTTAAAATAATTAAATATTTAGCATTTAAACGATCTGCTTGTTTAAATTGGCCTTTTAAACCCTTATTTAAATAATCTGTTTCACAAATAACCCCATTTAATCTTAAACTTTGTATTAAATCTAGGGCATATAATTTTTCTTCTTCGGATACATACATGACATAACAGTCAACTTCTCTTTTGATACTTTTATATAAATCCATTTCTTTTAAGATATTTATAATACGATCAATACCACAAGCAAATCCCATACCATATGATTCTGGACCATCTAATTCTTTAATTAATTTATTATAACGGCCTCCGGCTCCTAAAACACTTTGTCTTGTTTCATTATTATCTAGTGATACTACTTCAAATACAGTGTGATCATAATAATCAAGACCTCTTACTATTTTCGGATTTACTTCATAATCAACTTCTAATAAATCTAAATATTTTAAAACAGTATCGAATCTAACTTTAGCATCATTAGTTAAATAATCAATAGTTTTTGGTGCATTTTTTAATACTTCACTATCAGCATCAACTTTGCAATCTAATATTCTTAAGGGATTAGTTTTAAATCTTTCCTTACAATCATCACATAATTCATCTAAATGCGGCTCAATATATTTAACTAAAGCATCACGATAATTATCTCTAGATTCAGCATCTCCTAAAGTATTAATATTTACTTGCAAATTATCGATATGTAATGCCTCCAATATTTTATATTGTAAACTAATTACTTCAGCATCAACAAGTGGATCATTACTACCAAGAACTTCTACACCAAATTGACTAAATTCTCTAAGTCTACCTGTTTGTGGTCTTTCATAACGATACATTGTACCATTATAATAATATTTCTTCACATCCGGCAAGGCATATTCTTTATCTTCAATAAAACTTCTTACAACTCCAGCAGTTCCTTCTGGTCTTAAAGTCATATTACGATTTCCTTTATCTAAGAAATCATAAGTTTCTTTTTTTACGATATCAGAAGATTCCCCAACAGAGCGATGAAATAATTCACTTGCCTCGAATAAAGGTGTTCTAATATATTCATAATTATAAGATGACATTATTGTATTTACAAGACTACTTACATATTCATATAAAAGAGCATCATTACCCTTTACATCAATTGTTCCTTTTGGTTTAGCTAACATATAAATTCCTTCTTTCTTTTTTAAAAAAGACCTAGAAACACATAAGGGCGAGAATAATCCCACGGTACCACCTTACTTCTAGGTCTTTAATTTTTATCGCTATATGCGTTTCTACTAACTAAAAAGTGTCTTCATTTATTTAATTAATTTGACTTTCTCACCAACCGTCTTCGCTTTAAATTAAAATAAATAAATTACTTGTCTTTTTTATAGAAAACTTATGTTTATATAATACTTTATTTTTAGCCTTTAGTCAACTATTTAATCATTTGATTTTGTCTACTTTTATCTAATATTCGAGCATATTTTGCATTAAAATAATCTTGCATCATATAATAATTTAAAACATTATTAGAATAGATAGTTTTATTGTCGTATTCTTTTAACCCAATTGCCAGTTTTAAAGCATTTAAGCCTTCCGAAATTAAACCAACTCTAAAATATGATTGAGATAATTTTATGGCATCTAATTCTGATGGAATAATATATTTTAAATGTTCTAAAGCATATTCAATATAATCAAAACTTTTTCCTTTATTATAAGCCTCTTTTTTTAATTCAAATATACTATTATTAATACTATTAGCATAATTTCTTCGCCTATTTATAACTACTTGTTTTTTATTACCACCTATTTCATAAGCAGCTAAATTAGGTATATAGTAAGTTAAATCACGCATTTCTTGATTTATTTCTTTACTTTCTGGATTTAAAATAGCAAATCCTTCTTTTTCTATAATATCTTCTACACTAACTAAAAAATCCAAAAACATTTCTCTATTTAAACTTTTTTCAATTGATTTTATTTCTTCTGGTGGCATCATATTCTTTTTTTCAGCAATTATATTGCTTAAAACATCACATATTACTACAATTTCACTATTTTCTTTTTCATTATAAGTAATATTTTGATAAAATTCTAATACTTGTTCATATTGTTTATGTTTTACTTCATCAATTAATGTAGTGTACTTATAATTACTATCATCACTAAAATAATCTTTAGTAATATAATCTTGCAATAACAAATCTAAAACATAAATATTACAAAAAGTTGGCTTATGTAAAACAATATTATGTACATAAGCATACAAGTTATAATAATCTTTTTCTTTAAAAAGATTTTCAATTATTTTATTATCATTTTTCTTAACTCCACTTGCTAAATTCAATAAGTTAAGAAGTGCCCTTCTACATTCTGGTTCTCTCGTACTATCCATATATTCATAATATATATTTCTAGCCTTAATAAAATCATGAAATAAAATTGCTTTTAAAAAATTTTTAGCCTCACTTATTCTTACTTCCGAAACAGGCATAATTAAATCATAATTAAAAATTGTTTTTATATAATCAATATATTTTTCTGGTAATTCAGCAATACTACCTAAAAGGTATAAAAACAAATTTTTAATTTTCAAATACTTTGGATCAATAAAAATTTTATCAATATATTTAATTGCATTATTTATATCTTGTATTTCCAAATAATCATTAAATATTTTTAAATATTCTTCCAACATAGTCAAAACTCCCTTACAAAAGTAGGAAGTATTGTAACACTTTTGTTTTCTTTTGTCTATATTTTTTACATAGTAATATATTGAATCAATTTAAATAATTTTTATAAATTTATAATATATGGATCAGTTTTAGTACCAAAACCACTTGCTATTTTTATACTTGAATTTAAGTAGAAGACAGGGCGTGCACCGAGTGCGCTAAATAATATACAGCCATTCCATTCACTGCTACTTGTCAAACGCCATGCAAGAACATCAAGTTTACTTTCGTTAAATATACTCCAGCGAGTGCTTAGCCATTCATAAGATGGAGATGAGTTATATCCGTCTTTTTTAAAAAATAACCAACTATTTGCTAATTTACTATTACTTCCTGCATTTCCTCTACTTTCTTCTATTTTCCCATCATAGTAACTATAATAATAATCATGTAAATACATTAAACTTATTTTAGCATTTATTTTTTGATTCCATGTATATATTTCTTGTGCTATATTATCTTTTGTTCCGACATAATGAGTTGTTTCTTTATCTCCATGTTCAATGGCATACATCACATATCCATTATACTTGCTTGCTGCTGCACTTTCATTTGTATCTCCATACATCCAGTTATGATCCGCTATTAATTGATACCATTCACTTCCTATTTCATCATTTGTACCATTTTCATCTCCTGATTTTAAATAATCATAATATTCGCTGTCTACAAAAATATCTGTATTAGCTTTATCGTTTACTGTTCCTGTTCCTTGAGTTGTTCCATTACTTATTCCATTAATTCTTTTAAATAGTAAACTAGTATTCCATTCTGGACATATTCCATTATCACAATAACCTTCACTAAAACTATCAACAGAATATTTATCATTCCATGTAAATGATGTTCCGCTTTCTTCTTTCAAAAACGTTTCTTTTATTAGGTATAATTGTCCTTCTGGAGTTATTCCTATTATTCTATACATATATTTATCTATGTTATCTTCATTTGTTCCACAATTTTCTTCTGTTCCAAAACATATCCAATTATGAACATCATCTGTTCCTTGATATCTATACATATCTCCTTGTATATCTGTACTTAAATTTTTGTTTGTATCTGATTCTCTTAATTTACCTATTATTGATTTGTCAAAATATACTGTACAATATACTGTCTTATTTGTAGTTAAGGTTATTTTATCATTTTCATATGTTATTGCTTCTTTTACTTCATCACCATTATTATCAATACATTTTGCTTCTTTAAATTTATAATCATCTCCAGGCCATGTATTACTATCATATTCTTGATATTTATCAGTTTCACTTTTTTCTTGGATCATTATAGCAAATGATTTATCTTTATTTATTATTTCTTTTAATCTAACTTCAGGAAGTTCATTAGATTTTGGTTTCATTATTTTATTACTTACAAATAACACTAATAATATTCCTACTATTACAATTACTATTAAACTTTTTAAATATTTTTCTTTCATAATCCTATCCTCTCTTTATATGTCGTATCATTGCACTTTATTTTATAAGATCATTATATAATACCCCCCCCGAGAGTCAAGAATTTAATTGGCAGTTTACAATATTTTTGTACCACTTTTATTCGGGGTTTAAAAATGGTACTATTAGAAAGGATGTGATTTTATG
>CANRGA010000015.1 GCA_947630055.1 uncultured Bacilli bacterium | reverse complement strand
CGGGGGGGGTATTATATAATAATCTTATAAAATAAAGTGCAATGATACGACATATAAAGAGAGGATAAGATTATGAAGGAAAAATATTTAAAAAGAATAGTAATTGTAATTGTAGGAATATTATTAGTATTATTTGTAAGTAATAAAATAATGAAGCCAAAATCTAATGTACTTCCTGAAGTAAAGTTAAAAGAAATTGTAAATAAAAATAAATCATTTGCCATAATGATCCAAGAAAAAAGCGAAATTGATAAATATCAAGAATATAATAGTAATAAATGGCCAGGAGATGATTATAAATTCAAAGAAGCAAAGTGTATTGATAATAATGGTAATGAAATAACAGAAGCAGTCACATATGAAAATGATAAAATAACCTTAACTACAAATAAAACAGTATATTGTACAATATATTTTGATAAATCAATAATAGGAAAGTTAAGAGAAGATGAAGAATTAGCCAATAAAGATAATCTAAGTAAAGATTTACAAGGTGGAATGTATAGATATCAAGGAACAGATGATGTTCATAATTGGATATGTTTTGGAACAGAAGAAAATTGTGGAACAAATGATGATAACATAGATAAATATATGTATAGAATAATAGGAATAACTCCAGAAGGACAATTATATTTAATAAAAGAAACTGTTTTGAAAGAAGGAATCAAAGCAGAATTTAAATGGAATTCGAAAACTTTTATGCCTGATTGTAAAGGAGAAGCATGTGAATGGCCAAATGTAGATTTATATAAAAGATTAAATGGAGAAGAATCAAATGGTAATCCGATATTTGTAAATAATCCAGAATATGCATATATGGCACTGGAAAATGACTGGTATAAATTAATAGCAGAACATAACTGGATGTATGGAGATACATCTGATAGAACAATGATGGATAAATATAATGGGCAACTATTATATGCAATAGAAACCGGAAATGAAGAAACATTTAGATATTGGCCTGATGAAGTTCAAGAAACGTGTAGTAGTAATAGTCCATGTGCAGAAAAAGAATATACTTGGAGTAAAAATATACCTGCAAAAATAAGCTTGATGTATATTCATGATTATTTATATAGTTACTATGATGGTTCAACAGATGAAAGTCGTGGAAATCCAGGAAGTTATACCAATATAAAAAATAATAATAGTTGGATACATTTTCAAAAAGATGGATACAACTCCTCAACTAGTTTTGAATGGTTACTATCTCGTCGTTGCTTCGGTAATGGAACTGAAAATTATATCAGTGTATGGATTATAAGTGATGAGGGTGGCCATAGTTTCAGTGGTTTGGATCATGAGCGTGGTACTAGGCCTGTCTTCTATCTAAAAAGTGATTTAAAAATATCAAAAGGAGGAGGCACTAAAACAAATCCATATATAATAGAAATTTTAAATAAACAAGATTAATATGAATAATAAACTAGAAAAATATGTTAAGTATTATCTAGTTTATTTTCATTTAATTTACTTTTTTATTGTTTTTGATATAATAATATTAGATAAGAATAAAATAGGAGAATAATTATGATATTAAAAAAACCATATGCATTTTTAATAAAACACTTTCGTTTAATAAATTTATTTATTGCCTTTTTAGCTGGTTTTATTGGTTATAAAACATATCAAGTAGTGGCTTTTTTTAATGAATATGTAAATAATAGTTATACTGGTAATTTTTATTCTGGATTTTATCAAGAGTATGTCTCTCCTTTAGTTTTTTTTGCTTTAATATTAATTTTATTAGGTATTTTAGCTATTTGTATATTATTTATATATAAAAAGAAAAAGGTAAAGTCTTATACCTTTAGTTTTGTCTATTATTTAGTATTGTTAATCTATTTTATTGTTATTCGCAGTATAATGATCGGAATGCAAGGAGAATTATTAACTGCTGAAATAGGTCGTGCTTGTCGAGATATTTCAATAATTGTATTTGTAATTCAAATTCCTTATCTAATTTTGTTTTTAATTCGTTTTTTAGGTTTTAATATAGGAAATTATAATTTTAAAGAAGATCTAAAAGAATTAGAAATATCAGAACAAGATAGTGAAGAAGTAGAAATTACTTTTAATAAAGATTCAACTAAATTAAAAAGAACATATCGTCGTTTTAAAAGAGAATTTTTATATTATATTAAAGAAAATAAATTTATATTTATAATAATTTGCTTATTTACTACAGGCTTAGTCGGTTATATTATTTATAAGGCTTTACCAAATATTGTCGATGCTGAATATAATCAAGGTGATATTTTTTATGTTGGTGATTTAACTTATAAAGTAGAAGATAGTATTATTACCACTATAAAATATAATGGTGATGTTATATCTAAAGATAAATATTATTTAGTTATAAAGATGTATATTGAAAATAATGGTGAAAATGCTGCTAATATTGATTATAATGATTTTCGATTAGAATTATCTAATAATAATTATATATATCCTGATAAAGGTAAAGAAGAAAATTTTATTGATTATGCTAAAAATATTTTTATAAGCAATTTACAAGCAGCTTCTAAAAATACTTATTCATTAGTATTTGAATTAGATAATAAAGATATAAAAAAGAGATATCGTTTAAAAATAGCTAATGGAGTAGCAGCAGTAGATAATAATCTGGTTGGTAAGTTTAATTATGTAACAATAACACCAATAATAGTAAATGATATTAATCAAGAAGGAACATATGATAAAGGTAAAGAAATATCTTTTGTTAATTCTAATTTAGGGGCTACAACCTTAACTTTATCTAATCCAATATTTACGAAAAAATTAGTATATGATTATCAAAGATGTAATAATAATAATTGTCAAACATATAAAGATATGGTAATTGTGGATTATAAAAAGAGCGATAAAATATTATTAGTAATGGATTATGATTATAAAATAGATAAAACAGTACCATTTTATAATAATAATGATAGTTTTAATAAGTTTATTAATTCCTTTATGAAAATAAGATATATTAAAAATGAAGGTGAATTTAACGCAGATATTACTAATGTTACTCCTGATAATCTAACCGGTAAATTTGCTATAGAAGTTCCTTCTGATATAACTGATGCTGCTAAAATATATTTAGTTATGATTATTAGAAATAAGGAATATTTAGTAGTAATTAAATAAGTATTAAATATTAGTTTTTCTTAATTTTAAAATTACTTGAAAGAGTTTTATAATATTTAATTAATAACTTATTATAAAACTCTTTTTTATTATAAAAGTATTTCCACTTAAAAATTGAATGTAATAAACAATACCTGTTAAATTTTTTTTCAAGTGGTTTAATATTAGTAATATAAAATTCATAATCTTTTTCCATAATAAATCACAAATATATTATATCATAAAAAGGACATAATAGTTACCGGACAATATGTTTTATAGTGACACATTGCTATTTAATGATAACTTTTAAAAGATTAACTAGAATTAAATATAAGTATTAAGAATTTTTTTAAATGATTATGCTATAATAAATATAGGTGATAAAATGATAGATAAATATATCGAATTACTTTTAAAAAGATGTTTAATGTTAAAAAAGAATACTCCTTTATTTATAAGTTATAATAAAATAACAGAGGAATTTGTACAAAAGGTAGTTGTTTATGCTAATAATATGGGAATTAAAGATATATATTTAGATGGTAAAGATTCTTATTATATTCATGATATTTTAAAGAAAAGTACTTTAAAAGAAATAGAGATAAATAAAATATTTGACTGTAGTGTGTGGGATGAATATGCCAAAAAAGATGGTGCATTTTTAATGCTGGAAAGTGAAATACCTCATTTAATGGAAGACATAGATCCTAAGAAAACAGCAAAAGCTACTCTTATTAAAAGTGAAACAAAACCAATATATAAGAAAAAACAATTAAATGGTGAACTTGCTTGGTGTATTGCAGCAGTTCCCAATATCTATTGGGCAGAGGATTTATTTCCAGAAAGTACTAAGCCTTTAGAAGATTTTTGGCAAGTTCTTGCACAAATTTGTATGTTTGATAAAGGTAATCCGATAAAAAGATGGGATAGTTTTTTGAAGAATCAAGCTAAAGTACAAAAAAAATTAAATAAATTAGAAATAACTAAATTGTATTATCAAAACTCTTTAGGTACTGATTTAGAAATTACTTTACCAAAAAACTCTTTATGGTCTAGTGCTAGTAGTGATAAATGGCTTGTCAATATGCCAAGTTATGAAGTGTTTACTACTCCTGATTATCGTTATACAGAAGGAATAGTTTATAATAGTAAACCTCTTATTTATAGTGGACAAATAATTGATAATTTTTATTTGAAATTTACTAAAGGTAAAGTAGTGGAAGCTAAAGCTGAAGTAGGTAATGATACTCTTCAAAGTTTACTTAAAAGTGATAAGCTATCTGCTTTTTTAGGAGAAGCTGCAATTGTTAATTATAATTCACCTATTTCTAATACTAATAAATTATTTAAAACAACTTTAATAGATGAAAATGCTGCCTGTCATTTGGCTTTAGGTTCTGGTTTTACTGAATGTATCAAAGATGGTAATAAATTAAGTGAAGAAGAATTAGATAAATTAGGAATTAATTCATCTAAAAATCATGTTGATTTTATGATAGGAACAAAAGATTTAACCATTAAAGCCGATACCAAAAAAGGTAAAATAACAATTATGAAAGATGGTAATTTAGTTATATAAAATGAAAAAGGGACTAAATAAAATGTATTTATTATAGTCCCTTTTTAAAAGAGAAAAAATGCAAAAATATTATTAACTATTTGTTAAAACACCTTGCATATTATCATAATAACCAGCAATTGTGTTACTATCAAATTTTAAAACGCCACCTAAACCAGAACTGCTAAAAGTGTATGATTTAGAATTTGCTAATGAAACATCTCTTGTAGCATGTTGATAAGTACCATAATATGTGCCAGCATTATTTGATGAATGAATAGTTAAAGCTAATCCATAATCAGATCCACTATCAACTAGATTCATACTAATTCCGATTCCATTATCTTTTTTTACCATATTATTACCAAGATAGGAATAGTTAACAACTTCATTATATCCATATATTTGAATACCAGTTGCTGATTTTACATTAATACTACTTGAAAAACGAATAGCCATTACATCATATGATTTTACTTTTGGAGTTGTGTACCAATCTGCAGTAAGTGAAGTAATATATTCACCACTAGAATAATAGTTATCTATTACTATTACTTTACTATCAGTTTGATATACAGGTTGTCCTGAATTACCACAAGTAGCAATATTACTTGAATTTGCCACACTTTCGGCAATATCTTTTGTTACTTCTTGTGATAAACTAGAAATAACATTGCCATTTTTATCAGTAATATAATTTGTTATAACATATTTTTTGATTCTACTTAACAATACTAAATCATTTGATGTTAATGCTTTAAGGTCATTAATTGAAAAATTATCAATATAACGATCAGTATATCTTTCAGACAATTTATTATATTGTTCATAAGTCATAGTATAACCCGTAAAAGTATGTACGCCATTTTCATCAAAGGTTAAAGCGCTAGTAGATTTAATCATAAATGCAAATGATATAATTGAAACTATTAACACTGCTATTAAATTAATTCTTTTCATTTTTTCCTCCTTTCTATTTATATAACGATTAAAAAATCAAATTTGTTACTAAAAAAAATCATTTGATGAAAATATATTTTTAAATTATAATAGTAAAAAATTATACTTATTTGTAACAATATTTGTACTTAAATCGTTATTAACTACGAAAGGAGAAAAAATGCAAAATTGGTTTGAAAACATATTTTCAAAGTATATAGATGATATTTATAGATTAGCATATAGTTATACTCACAATAAATATGATAGCGAAGATATAGTTCAAAGAGTATTTTTGAAATATTATAATAAGCAAAATACTATTAATAAAAATGAATTTGAAGTTAAAAAATGGTTAGTTGTAACTACTATTAACGAGTGTAAAGATTTATTTAAAAGTATTTGGAAAAAGAAAGTTAATTTTTTTAATAATGAATATGATATTTCTAAAGAGTATAAATTTGAAGATGATTTTAATGCTTATATAGATAAACTCCCTAAAAAATATAGAATAATATTTCACTTATATTATTATTATGGCTATACAACAAAGGAAATATCTACAATAACAAAAATAAAAGAATCAACTATTAGGCAACGATTAGCAAGAGGGCGAAAAATTTTAAAATTAGAAAGAGAGGGTGAAAATGAAAAAGTTTAAAGATAATTATCAAGAATATTATAGTAAAATAAAATTGAATGAGCAAAAGAAAGATGTAATTTTTAATAACATTGTTAATAATAATGAAAAATATCGAAAAATGTATTGGCATAAAAAATTTGTTGTAGTTACTTGTTCTATTTTAGTCATATGTTTAATAGGAACAGGTGTAGTGTTTGCAAAAGATATTGTTAAAACCATTAAAAATCACTTATATAGTTTAGAACCATCAGATAATGGATCTAATAATTATAAATGTGTTATTAAAGCTCCTATAATAAATAATTTTAATGATGAATATTTAATAGAAAATACAAAAATAGATTTAAATGAATTGCAAAAAGATTTAAATAAACATATACTTCATAATGAAAATATAGAAGATAAATCATTTACCGTTGTTAATACAACTAAAAATGATAATAGAATTATTTATGCTAAATTATATAAGAATGGTATTGATGCTCCAAAAATTATTCCTGAAGCATCTAGTAATACAACACTAGATATGAATTTATCCTTTTTAACTAGATATGCAACCCAAGAAGATATACGAGAAATAATAGAATTTGAAGTTGGAAAATGTTCAGATGATAATTTTGATATTATTCATATTGATACATTAGATATTGATGTTTACTTATACAAAACATCTACAATAGCTTATGCATATGATGATTTAGAATTTGTTGTTAAAGCATTTTTTGTTTATGATGATATTTTGTATAATATTAATGGTTCAATTATAAACAGAACTATGATTATTGATTTTATCTATGATTTAACATAGCATCAAAAAATAGAACTTATAAAACAAGTTCTATTTTTTGGTAGATTCATAATATGCAATAATTAAGTTTTTAATAAAAATGGCTTCTTCCAAGTTAAAGATATTTTTTTCTAACTTTTCGAAGCCATTTATTTTTAATTTGGAGGAGCCAGCCAGATTTGAACTGGCGATGGAGGTGTTGCAGACCTGTGCCTTACCACTTGGCTATGGCTCCATAACAAGTAATATTTTAACTTAAAAATAAATACTTGTCAATTTATATAATATTAACTTTATTAAATATTATGTATCTTTTAATATTTATTGCATTTAAATATTGAAAATGTTAAAATATTTTTTCGAATTGGAAGAGATATTTATGGAAAAAGTATATGAAAATAAAGATATATGTGCTAAATGTGGTGGTTATTGTTGTAAAAAATGTGGCTGTGATTATTTAGTATCTGATTTTGATAGTTTAAAATTAGAATATTTAGATAAAGTTTTAGCTACAGGAAGAGTATCAATTATAGCAACTTTATCATTTAAAAATTTACCTAATGGTAAATTAGCAGTTACACCAATTTTATCTTTAAGAAGCAGAAATATTGAAAGGAATGTTATTGATTTATTATCTTTAAAGAAATCATGTGCAATGCTTACTAGTAATGGTTGCATCTATTCATTAGATGAAAGGCCAAGTGGTGGTGTTCATTTAATACCTAATGAAAAAGATTTTCATTATTGTCATTCAGATATCGATAAAATAAAAGAATTATATAAATGGTTACCTTATCAAAAAGTGTTGGCAAAATTAATAAAAAAATATACAGGTAAAAGTGTTATGGCTAAGTTAAAAGAAGATGTTATTAATTTGTTTTGTGCAATTATTATTAAAGGTTATCAAGATATTGCTTATGAAGAATTAGTTGATATTAATGATATGTTACCTTTGCTAGAGCAAGCATTTCCTGAAGAATTACAACAAGCATTTAATTTATGTAGACCAACTACTAAAAAAATCTAGCAATTGCTAGATTTTTACATTACTAAGCCACCATCAATATTAATAATTGTACCAGTAGTAAATAATGATTCATCACTACCTAAATAAACATATAGACCAACCAAATCATTTGGTTCAGCACCTCTTCCAAGAGGTGTCATCATATTAAGTCTATTTATTGTTTCCGGATTACAATTATCCTTAACCATTTCAGTCATTACAACTCCTGGTGCTACAGCATTAACTCTTATTTTATATTTACCAAGTTCCTTAGCATTTGATTTTGTTAAACCATTAATTGCTGCCTTTGAAGCACTATAAGCTGCTTGACTAGGTGAACCATATAAAGATACAAATGAAGAGGTATTAATAATTGATCCACCATTCTCTTTCATATATTTAATAGCTTCTCTAGTACATTTAAAAGTACCAACTGTATTAATATTTAATACTTTAATAAATTCTTCATCAGTCATTTCTTCTAATGATTTTGATGGGGCAATACCAGCATTATTTATTAAAATATCAATACGTCCATATTCTTTATTAGTTTCTACAAATAATTTAATTACATCATCAGTATTAGAAACATCAGCTTTAATACTTAAAACTTTAGCATCATTATATTCGTTAGTAATTATTTCTTTTGCTTTTTTTAATTTTTCTTCATTAGTGCCACAAATAGTAATATAAGCACCATTTTTAACATAACTTTTTGCTATTTCTAAACCTATTCCAGAAGTAGAACCAGTTATAATAGCTACTTTACCTTCTAATCTCATAATATCAACTCCAATTTAATTATAACCCAAACTAAATATATAAGCAATTTTAATTCTTGCGATAGAAGAAATATTATGCTATACTTTTAACAGAATAGGGGCCTTCAATATGAATAAAAAACATGACGAAGTGACTAGTGAAAAGCAAAAAAAAGATTATTTTAAAAATTCACAACAAATTTTGCTATTAGTTATTTTAATAGTATTGTTTACTTTGACTTTTTTTTGTTCCTTATTTTATATTAGTAGATATTATGATGCTAAAATAAATATTAATAAAGATTCTAAAGTATTAGAAGTTAAAACTAAATATAATAATGTTTTAATTACTAATAATGGAAGTATTAATAAAACTATTGAAGAAGAAGATGCTAAATATAATAAAGAATATTTAATAGAAAAAGAATCAACAGTAAAATTTAAGACTAAACAAGATGCTGATGAAGATGGAGTTATTCATATTAATGTAAGATATAATATAGATAAAAATGATTTTACTAGTCAAGCAATAGCTAGTACTAATAATGATATTTTAGTAAGATTTAAATATTCTTATGATAATAAAAAATGGGAATATGTAAATAATGTTATATCTACTACTGATAGTACTTTAAATCCTCTTATGGGAAGTTATTATGATATATCGGGACTTGTATCTAATTTAAAAGTGTCTACTAATTTTGAA
The DNA here is from genome assembly GCA_947630055.1 of uncultured Bacilli bacterium. GTDB lineage: Bacteria > Bacillota_I > Bacilli_A > RF39 > UBA660 > SIG200. The sequence goes on along the minus strand of CANRGA010000015.1, from coordinate 15,143 downwards.
ATAAAAAATAAAATTGGTAAAACAACAACAATGTATTGGAAATGTGAAACATTAATTAAAAATATAGATGATAATATTGGTAAAAATATCACCGCAGAGTTTAAAATTGAATATAAAGATAATGACTAATATCAATTTTGATATTGTATATAAATTTAAAGTTTTATATAATATATTTAGAATAGGAATTTAGAGTATGGAAAATATTGAGCAAACTTCAAAAAATAATTTTAAGGGTTTATTTAAATATATCTCAACTGTAGTTAGTTGGACTGTTTTTGTGTTACTTCTAATTATTGGTGTTCTATTGATTTATTATTTTATTTCTTTAAGATTATATGCAACACGTGGTGAAAAATATGAACCAAAGTTCTCTGTATATACTATTGTAAGTCAAAGTATGGAGCCTACTATTAATGTTTATGATGTTATTGTTAATACTAGAGTTGATAAGCCAACAGATATCAAAACAAATGATGTTATTACTTATATTTCAACTTGGCAAGTTACTTATGGTATGACTATTACCCATCGTGTTATTGGAACGAAAACTTTAGATGATGGTTCAACATGTTATATTACAAGAGGAGATAATAATACACAAGAAGATCAAGCATGTGTTAAAGAGAGTAACGTAATTGGGGTAGTAAAAGCAGTTATACCTGGATTAGGACGAGTTCAATCATTCTTATCAAGTAGTATGGGTTGGTTACTTTTAATTATAATACCAGCTTTATATATTATAGTTAAAGATATTATTAAATTATTTAAGTTAGCTAAGGATAATAAAGAAGAAAAAGCTATTGAAGTTAATAGTGAAGAAAAAGAAAAAATAGAAGAAATTGAAAAAAAAGATAGTAAGAAATCTAAGAATTTACCAAAAAATAAAAAATTAGAGCAAGCTTATAAAGACTTATTAAAAGTAAAGAAAAAATAATTACTAATTCTTTACTTTTTTTGTTTAATGCTTTATAATTCTTAATAAGAAAGAAGTGAAAAATATGGAATTAAAAGGTTCTAAAACTGAAGCTAATTTAATGGCAGCTTTTGCTGGTGAAAGCCAAGCAAGAAATAAATATACTTATTATGCTAGTAAGGCAAGAAAAGAAGGTTATGAACAAATAGCAGCTATTTTTGAAGAAACTGCTAATAATGAAAAAGAACATGCTAAAATGTGGTTTAAAGAATTACATGATGGAGATGTTCCTGATACTCATACTAATTTAGAAGATGCAGCAGCTGGTGAAAATTATGAATGGACAGATATGTATGCTGAATTTGCTAAAGTAGCTAAAGAAGAAGGATTTACAAGAATTGCTACTTTATTTGAAATGGTTGGAGCAATTGAAAAAGAACATGAAGAAAGATATCGCAAATTAATTACTAATATGGATGAAGGATTAGTATTCTCATCTGAAGGTGATACAATTTGGGTATGCCGTAATTGTGGCCATGTTGTAGTTGGTAAAAAAGCACCAGAAATTTGTCCTGTATGTAAACATGCTCAAAGTTATTTTGAAAGAAAAGCAGAAAACTATTAATAGTAAATATGTTGATCTAATTTAAGTAGAATTATTAAGGCTAATTTAGAGAATAAATATAATTGGTGAAAATATTTATAGTAATTAATAATTTGAATTTCAAATTAAGGAATATTTAATGAGTAATTCACAATAAGAATTAAAGTGTATGATAAATTCATAAATAAAGGTGGTACCGCGGATTATATTCGTCCTTTAGCCTTATTTATGAATTTTTATTTTTAGGAGGTTATAATGGTAGAGGTTTATAATTATCTAATAGATTTTGGCTTTAAAAGAGAAGATATTGATATAATTATTAATACTTATCCTCTTAATGAATTGGTGCCATCTACATTGCTAAAGCATATAAAAGAAAATAATGATTATTTTTTAAATTATGGTTATAACAAATCTCAAATTATAAAAATGGTTATCAAACTTCCACAATTATTTTGTTATAATGTGGAAAATATTAAGCAAAAAATAGATGACTTAATTTCACTAGGATATACTAAAGAACAAGTTAAAAAGATGACGATATTAACTCCAGCATTGTATGGTTATAATATTCTAAATATCAAACAAAAAATAATTGATTTAATATCACTTGGATATACTGAATTAGAAGCTAAGAAAATGCTTAAAACAATGCCAACAATGTTTTGCTATAATATAGAAAATATTAAACAAAAAATAGATGATTTAATATCGCTAGGATATTCAAAAGAACAAGTTAGAAAAATGACTATATTATTACCAGCATTATTTGGCTATAATATAGATAATATAAAGCAAAAAATTAAAGATATAATGTCACTTGGATATACTAGAGAAGAAGTATTAAAAATGACTGTAGCACTACATACATTATTTGGTTATAATATAGAAAATATTAAACAAAAGATAAATGATATAATATCACTAGGATACTCAAAAGAAGAAGTTAAACACATGACTATAACCTTACCAGCATTATTTAGTTATAGTATTGAGAATATAACAAATAAGATAAATTTTTATCGTAAAATAGGAATAGATTTTATTGTTACTAATGATACTAAGAAATTAATGCAAAGTGTTGAATTATCATATGCAAGATATAAATATTTTCAAGAAAATAATATTGAAATGAAAAAATATAAATTGTTATTTTATAGCGAAAAGCAATTTAAAGAACAATTTAATATAAGTAATCAAGAATTATTACAAATGTATCCATATAAATATAAAGAGGAGGAAATAAAAGATGCTAGATAAATTAATTGAACTGGGAATAAGAGATATTGATATTAATAATATAAAAGAATTTATTAATGAAGATAATATTGAAGATTTTAATAAAATAATTATATTATTAAAAAGTATTAATTGTAATGATTCTATGATTAGAAATATAGTAGTAGGTAATCCGTTTATATTACAAAGAGATTATGAAGATATTTTAGAACTTACTAATTATTTAACTAGTATAGGGTTTAAAAATTTAAATCTATTATATGATTCTTATCCAATGTTCTTAAATAAAGATAAATTTGAAATTGAAGATTATATTGAAAGTAAAGTGAAAAATAATAATTCTCTAGAAGATATAATAGATGATTTAGAAAGTAATCCCTTATTAATTGAGGAGATAGATTAATGACTAGAGAGTTTTTAGAAAAATTAAAATTCCCTGAAAAAACAATTACAAGAATATTTAATAATGAAGATGTAAAAGAATGTAGTGACGAAACATTATATAAACATACTAAAGAAAATATTAAAGGATTTTCTGAATATGGTTTTCCTATTAAAGATATTATAATTATAATTAACAAAAATCCTCGGTGCTTAACTATTAAGTTTAGTTCAATATTAGATGTTTTAAATTATTTAGAAACACTTGGATATGATAAACATAAAATAACTAAAATGATTAAATTATGTCCAAAATTACTTGAACGTAATATTGAATCAATTAAAAAAAGATTAAAAGATATTGAAACATTAGGTTATACTAGAGAAGAAGTATTAAAAATGTTTGGTGATTTTTCAGCTATAGAAGAATTAAGTTTAAATAAGCTTTCCCAAATGCAAAAAGATTTACAAACTTTAGGTTATACAGAAGAAGAAATTCATTATATTACAGTAAAATTTTCACAAATATTAACATCTAGTTTTGAAAGAATCAGTAGTATGTATGAATTTTTAAAAAGTGTAAATTTAGAGAAAATTGTTTTACAGACACCGAGTAATGTTATGCAAAGTGTGAAAAAAACATATGCCAGATATATGTATTTTAAAGAAGAAAAAGAAGAAATTATAACACTGGAAAGTACTGCTAAAATATTTACTTCAAGTAAAAGATTTCAAAATAGATTTGGTGTAAGTGATGAATATTTATTAAATAAGTATCCATATATAGAAAATAGAGAAAGGAAGATAAATAATGTATAAAGATAAAATAGAAGAAATTAAAAATGAATTGAAAGATTTATTTAATAATATAAATGATAAACAAATGTTAGAAAATATAAAAGTAGAGTACATTGGTAAAAATGGTAAAATAACTCTACTTAATGGGCAAATTAAAGAAGTACCAAATGAAGAGAAAAAAGAATTTGGGATGGCTGTTAATGAAATTAGAACTATGTTCAATGATGGGTATACAAAAACTTTAGAGGAAATTGAAACTAAAGAAATAAATGAAAAATTAAATAGTGAAGCAATTGATGTAACTTTACCTGGAACTAAATTACCTGTAGGTTCTGCTCATCCAATTGAAAGAATTATTGAAACACTAGAAAATTTACTTATGAGTATGGGTTATGATGTAGTTGAAGGTCCAGAAGTAGAAAAAGATTTATATAATTTTGAACTTTTAAACTTGCCTAAAGGTCATCCAGCAAGAGATGCTCAAGATACTTTCTATATTAAAGGTGAAGAATATCTACTTCGTAGTCAAACTAGTCCAGTGCAAGTAAGAGAAATGTTAAAACATGAAGGAAAAGATCCAATAAGAATAATTTGCCCAGGTAAAACTTATCGAAGAGATGAAGATGATGCAACCCATTCACATCAATTTACACAAATGGAAGGATTACTTGTTGATAAAAATATTACTTTAGGTGATTTAAAAGGAACTTTTGAAGCAGTTGCCAAAAAATTATTTGGGGAAGCCAGAGAAACAAGATTTAGACCATCTTATTATCCTTTTACTGAACCATCTGTGGAAATGGATATTAGTTGTTTTAATTGTAATGGTAAAGGATGTAATATTTGTAAAGGTACTGGTTGGATTACTGTTGGTGGTGCTGGTATGGTAAATCCAATAGTTTTGAAAAATTGTGGCTATGATCCTAGCAAATGGAATGGGTTTGCATTTGGCTTTGGTATTGAAAGACTTGCGATGCTTAAATATGGTATTAATGATATTAGAGTATTCTATGTTAATCATGATATTAAAACTCTAGAACAATTTGATAGAAGGGAGTATTAAAATGGCAATTAGTTTAAAATGGATTAACGATTATGTTAAAGTAGATGATGTTGATAAAGTAGATTTAGCAAGTAGAATAACTAAAGCTGGTATCAATATTGAAAAAGTAACATCAACTGATATTCCTAATTTAGTAATTGGTGAAATATTAGAATGTGCAATGCATCCTGATAGTGATCACTTACATGTATGCAAAGTAAATGTTGGTAAGGAAGTATTACAAATTGTTTGTGGTGCTCCTAATGTTAGAAAAGATTTAAAAGTTATTGTAGCTCTTCCTGGTGCTATTTTACCCGGTGACTTTGAAATTAAAAAAAGTACTATTAGAGGTGCTGAATCTAATGGTATGCTATGTGCTTTATTTGAACTTGGTTTAGAAGAAAAAACAGAAGAAACTTATAATAAAGGGATAACTGAACTAGGAAGTGATGCTAAAGTTGGGGAAAATCCCCTAGAATATTTAGGACTTAATGATACAACATATGAACTTGATTTAAATCCTAATAGAACTGATTGTAATAATCATATTCCTTTTGCTTATGAAGTAGCAGCAGTTTTAAATAGAGAAGTTAAAGAACCAGATATATCTTTCAAAGAATTAGATGAAGATGTTAATAATTTAGTTAAATTAAAAGTAGATACGGAAAATGTATCAATGTATAATTTAATGATAGCCAAAGATGTCACAATTAAAGAAAGCCCTGACTTTATCAAACAAAGACTTGAAGTAGCCGGCGTTAGAAGTATTAATAATGTTGTTGATATTTCCAATTATGTTATGCTTGAATATGGTCAACCTCTTCACTTTTTTGATAAAGATGTGGTAGGTGATTCTATTATTGTTAGAATGGCTCGTGATAATGAAAAAATTGTAACTCTTGATAAAGAAGAAAGAGATTTAACTAAAGATGATATTTTAATAACTGATGGTGATACACCTTTATGTGTAGCTGGTGTTATGGGTGGCCTTAATAGTGGTATCTCAGATTCTACAAAAAATATCTTAATTGAATCAGCTATCTTTAATCCTTATAATATTAGATATACCTCAATTAGATTAGGTCTACGTAGTGAAGCCAGTTTAAGACTTGAAAAACCACTTAGTTATGAATATAGTTTGAAAGCTATTAAAAGAGCATGTCATTTACTAGAAAAATATGCTGATGCAAAAATAGTTAAAGGTATTGTTACTTATGATAAAGTAGATAAGACTCCTAAAGTAGTTGATGTTACCCTAGATGAAATTAATTCAATTTTAGGAATGGTTTTAACTGATGAAGATGTTAAAAATATTTTAACTAGTCTAGGTTTTCCATATACTTTAAAAAATAATACTTATGCTGTAACAATTCCTAGTAGAAGACAAGATATCTTAATGCAAAAAGAAGATATTATTGAAGAAGTTGGTAGATTATATGGTTATGATCATATTAAACCAACCCTACCTCTAATTACAACTAAAAAGGGTGAATATAGTGAAGAAGTAGGATACCGCAAAATAATATCTAAAAGAATGCGTAGTCTAGGTTTTAATGAACTTCGTACTTATACTTTAGTAAGTGAAGATGAAGTAGATAAATATAACTATAATTTTGGTGAATCTATTAAACTTAATAGACCAATGTTACAAGAAAAATCTTATATAAGACAAAGTTTGCTTAATTCTTTAGTTAATATTGCTAAATATAATAAAAGTAAAAAGAATAATGATGTTATGCTATATGAAATTGCTAATGTTTATAGTGAAGGAGAAGAAGAATATATAGAAGATACTAAATTATCCTTTGTTATGAGTGGAGATTATTTAAATAACACTTGGAATAATTTAAAATATAAAATTGATTTTTATCTAGTTAAGGGTGTAGTAGAAAATTTAATTAATTATTTAGGTTTAGATACTCGTTATTCCCTTGTATTAAGTGATAAATTACCAAAAGAGATACATCCAAAAATAAATAGTGAAATTATTGTGGGAGGAACTCCCGTTGGTTATTTTGGTAAACTACATCCAAATGTAGCAAAAGATGATATGTATGTTGGTGAAATATCTTTAACTAAACTTATTAAAAATAAAACTAAGGATGTTAAATATCATGAATTAAATAAATATCCAAAAGTAGAAAAAGATTTAGCATTTATTGTAGATAATTCTATTGATAGTGCCTCTATGCAAAAAGAAATAAAAAGACTTGGTGGTAAACTTTTAACTGAAGTTAAAGTATTTGATATCTACAAAGGTGATAATATTGGTGAAGATAAAAAATCTATTGCTTATAATTTAACTTTTGAAGATTATACGAGAACTTTAACGGAAGAAGAAGTTATGGAAGTATTTAATAAAATAATAAATGGTATTGAAACTAAATTTAAAGCTAGTTTAAGAGATAAATAAAATACTTAAGGTAAAACTTAAGTGTTTTTTAACGCAATTTAATAATATGTTAAATTTTTTCATTTTTTTTAACATATTTGCTTGAATATGTTAAAAAAATATTATAATATTATATATAGGAGTTTGATTATTATGAAAACATTGCCTTTTAACGATTATAATTATAAAACTACTAAAATTTTAGAGGCTTTAAATAGTGCTTCTCGTTCTTTAGCGGAATTAAAAGGAGTTGCTAGTTCCATTCCTAATCAACATATTTTAATAAATGCTATAACGATTAGTGAAGCAAAAGATAGCAGTGAAATAGAAAATATAGTTACCACTCATGATAGTATATATAAAGTATTAACTAGAAATGGTTTTAAAGATGAAGCTGCTAAAGAAGTTGTTAATTATAGACAAGCAATATGGCGTGGTTATGAAATAGTAAAAAAGAAAGGATTTATTAGTACAAATATACTAGTTGAATTGCAATCTATGATTGAGCCAAATAAATCTGGTATTAGAAAAATTCCGGGTACTAGTTTAATAAATAGTGCTACTGGTAAAGTCATTTATACACCACCTCAAGATGAAAAAGAAATAAGAGATTTATTAAAAAATTTGGAAGATTATATTAATAATGAAAAAAATGAAACAGACCCTCTTATTAAAATGGCTTTGATTCATTATCAATTTGAAACTATTCATCCATTTTATGATGGTAATGGAAGAACTGGAAGAATACTAAATATCTTATATTTAATATTAGTTAAATTATTAGATAGCCCTATTCTATATTTAAGCAATTATATTAATAAAAATAAAAATAAATATTATAAATTATTAAATAGTTTTAGAGAAGAAAATAATTATGAAGAATACATCGTTTATATTTTAAAAGGAATAGAAATAACATCTAAAAGTACTATTGAATTAATAAAACAAATTCAAAATGAAATGGAAAAATATAAACTAGAATTTAAAAATAAATTGCCTAAAATATATTCTGATAATTTATTAGATGCTTTATTTTATGAAGTATATACTAGAATAAGTTACATAGAAGAAAAATGTGATGTTACTAGACAAACTGCTGCTACTTATTTAAATAAATTAACTGAAGCTAAATTATTAGAAAAAGAAAAAATAGGTAGAGAAACCATTTATAAAAATACTAGACTAATAGAACTACTTAGTAAGTTTTAATAAAATACTTAAGGTAAAACTTAAGTGTTTTTTTTCACTTTTATTTTTGATATAATTATTGAGATAAATAACAATGAATAAAAAGCGGTGATTATATGTTTTATTATAATTTGGATATAGATAAAGTTTTAAAAGAATTAAATACTTCCAAAAACGGATTATCAGAAGTTGAAGTTTCTAAAAGATTAGAAAAATATGGTCAAAATAAATTAGTCGAAACTAAAAAGAAATCTAGTTTTAGTAAATTTATAGATCAATTTCGTGATTTAATGATTATATTTTTAATTATATCTGCTGTTGTATCATTTGTTATATCTTTAATAGAAAAAGAGCCATTTACTGATAGTATCATTATTATTGCAATAGTTATTTTAAATGCTATTTTAGGATTTTTGCAAGAAAGAAAAGCAGATAAAGCAATTGATGCTCTAAAGAAAATGCAAATTAAAAGAGTGAGAGTTAGAAGAGATGGAGCAGTATATCAAGTAAATAGTGAAGATATAGTTAAAGGTGATATATTAGTACTTGAAGCAGGTGATACTATTCCAGCTGATGCAAGAATCATTTATGCAGCTTCTCTAAAGATAGATGAATCATCTTTAACTGGTGAATCAGTACCTGTTGAAAAAAATACTAATATTATAAAAGAACAAGTATCTCTTGCAAATCGTTTTAATATGCTTTATTCCGGTACTAATATTGTTTATGGTAAATGTGAAGCAGTAGTTTGTGATATCGGCATGAATACTGAATTTGGTCTTATTGAAAATAGTTTAAAAACAGAAGAAAAAGAAATTACTCCTTTGCAAAAAAGAATTGATGGTATTAGTAAATTTTTATCTGTTATAATTGTTTTAATAATTATGGTAATGTTTATTGTTGGTGGTATTACTGGTATGGATACTATGGAAGTAGTTATGCTATCTATTTCCTTAGCAGTTGCAGCTATTCCTGAAGGTTTGCCAGCAGTTATAACTATTGTTTTATCTTTAGGTATGAGTGAACTTGCTAAAAAGAAGGCTATTGTTAGAAAAATGACTAGTGTCGAAACTTTAGGATGTACTGAAATTATTTGTTCAGATAAAACTGGAACTATTACGCAAAATAAAATGAATGTTAGAGAAATATATTATAATAAGAAAATAAATAAAATAGAAGATTTAGATAAAGATAATATTATTTTTAAAATTATGGCTCTTAATAATGATGCGGTAAAAACTAAAAAAGAATTTTTAGGCGATCCTACTGAAATTGCGTTATATGAATGTGCTAGTAACTATTTAGATGTTGAAAATACTAAGAAAGATAATAAAAGAGTAGGAGAATTACCTTTTGATTCTGAAAGAAAAATGATGTCCACTATAAATAAATATCGAAATGAATATACAATGTATACTAAAGGTAGTTTTGATTCAATTATTAATGCTTGTTCTTATATTTTAGAAAATAATAAAGTAGTAAAACTTACTAAAATTAGAAAAAATGCTCTTAAAAATATTGAAAAACAAGAATCTAATAAAGCTTATAGAGTTATAGCTTATGCTTATAAAAATGTTAGTAATAATTATAAATTAGATTTACTTCATGAAAATGATTTAATATTTGTTGGTTTTAGTGCAATGATAGATCCACCTAGAGAAGATGTTAAAGAAGCGATTAGTTATTGCAAAAGTGCTCATATTAAACCAATAATGATTACTGGTGATAGTCTAGATACTGCAACATCTATTGCAAAAGAAATAGGTATTTTGCAAAATAAAGATGAAGGTATAACAGGAGCAGAAATTGATAAAATGTCATCAAGTGATTTAAAGAAAAACATTTCTAAATATTCTGTCTATGCTAGAGTTAGCCCTATGAATAAACTTTCGATAGTAAATGCTTGGCAAGAACAAAATAAAGTAGTTGCTATGACTGGAGATGGTGTTAATGATGCACCAGCTTTAAAAGCAGCTGATATTGGCGTTGGTATGGGTAAAACTGGTACAGAAGTATCTAAAAGTGTTTCTGATATTATCTTAGCTGATGATAGTTTTTCTACCATAGTTACTGCTGTTAAAGAAGGAAGAAGAATATATGATAATATTAGAAAGGTATTAATATATCTTTTAACTGGTAATATATCTGAAGTTCTAGTAGTATTTATTGGTATGTTATGTGGTTTAGAAATATTTTTACCAATACAACTTTTATATATTAATTTAATAACTGATGGTATTCCAGCAATTGCTCTAGCATTTGAAAGCGAAGAATTGGATGTTATGACAAGAGATGTAAGAAAAAAAGATAGTTCTTTCTTTACACCATTTTTAATAGCAAAAATGGCTATATCAGCTATTTTAAAAACTATTACAATTTTAATTGTCTATTTTGCTAATACTTTAATTTATAGTGAACAAATTGGTTGTTCAATGGCATTTTTAACATTAATATTATCAGAAATGATTTTTGCATTTTCGTGTCGAAATTTAAAACAAAATATATTAGAACAAAAAATATTTGCTAATAAATATTTAAATAAAAGTATGTTTTGCTTAGGATTAGTACAAATAATTATTTTTATTACTCCATTAAAAAATTTATTTGGTATAGTAGCACTTAATGGTTGGCAAGTTAGTTATTGTGTACTAATAATATTACTAATGTTCTTAGTAGATGAACTTTCTAAAAATATAGTATCTAAAATATTTAAAGATTAGTATTTATACCAAGTTCTTTTAATTCTTTAGTTATGTCTTCTTTTACAAATAATTCAATAGGAATATTTAATTTTAATGATAAATAATATAAGACACCTAGAGAAAATGTTTGATTAGTTTTACTAGATTCAATATTAGCAATAAAACCACGAGAAAAAGTAGAATTCATACTTAATTTTTCTTGTGTTAATCCTCTGTATTTTCTAAATAATTTAATTCTTTTTGATGCACGTTCATAAATATAATTAATATCTTCTTTATTAGTAGCAACCATAATATATCACTTTCTTTATACTAATTTTAACAACATTTCATTTTACAAATTGTCAGCGTATAGTTGCAAAGTGAAATAACTTATGATATATTTTATATATAAAATATATAGTTGTAAAACAAATGATAAGAAGGTTTTATAGTATGAAAAAAGTAATAAAAAATAATTATAAGTTCATATTAGGTATGATATTAGGATTAGTAGTATCAGTAAGTAGTGTATATGCAGTAGAGGCATATATAGAAAGTAATAAAGTGTCATATGATAATCATAATAAAGAAATAACTTCAAAAGATAATGTCCAAGAAAGTATAGATGATTTATATGAAAGAAGTGGAATACATAAAGAGAAGTGGATAGATCCAATATTAAATGGAGCTGATCCTGTATTAAAAGATCCATTAATACCAGTAGAAATAAAACCCAATGGAGAAGTATATTATGCTAATTTAAATAGTGAATGGTACAATTATTCTGAAAAGAGATGGGCTAATGCTGTAATATTAACAGATACAGCAAGTAAATATTCAGTTGGTCAACATATACTTGAAAAAGATATAGAAAGTTATTTTGTATGGATACCAAGATATCAATATAAAATATGGGATATGGGAAATTATAATAATTGTTTAAATGCAAGTGTATTGACAAATCAAAATTATACAACATCTTTAGCTCAAATAGTAAATAAATCTAGAATAATAGAAATAAAGTTTGGCAGTGTTGAAAAAGCTCCAAAGATGAGTGAATCAGATGCAAAGTTAAATGAATATTATACTCATCCAATTTTCACGTTAGGTAATAAAAACTTAAATGGAATATGGGTAGGCAAATTTGAAACAGGTGGTACCATAGAGAGTCTAACAGTAAAACCAAGTGTTGTATCATTAAGAAATAAAACAGTAAAAGAATTCTTCAATGCTGGAAAAAACTATGCAACTGGATTAGATAGTCATATGATGAAGAATACAGAATGGGGAGCTGTAGCATACTTATCTCATTCACAATATGGTATTGGTACAAAAGTGAATATTAATAATGCAAGTGATTTTTATACTGGATATTCTGCAACCCCATATACTAATCAAAATGCTTATCCTGGTGATTCAACATCACATGATGCTGGAACGAAAACTCAACCTTGGAATTCATCAGTTGGCTATTTGGCATCAACTTCTGGAAATATTACAGGTATATATGATATGTCAGGTGGAGCATGGGAATACGTAGCAGCTTATAGAAAAAGTAGTGGAGATGCTAATAAAAGTGGTTTTAGCGAAGGAGAAATAACAGACCAAATATCTTCTGGATATATAGATGGATATCCAAGTGATAGTGCTGCAACAACTTATAATAAGAGAATATTAGGAGATGCAACCGGAGAGATGGGACCATTCTATAGTTATTTTGAGGGAAATAGTGCAGTTTATAATCATTCTAGTTGGTATGGTGACTGGGCTGATTTCGTTATCTCATCGGCACCTTGGTTCAATCGTGGTAGCCTTTGGAGTGACGGCGTACTTGCAGGCCAATTTGTCTTTGGCAGAAACGCTGGTGCAGCCCATAGCAATGGCGGTTTCCGCCTTGTTCTTGCTCCAACTAATTAATTTTAAAATATAAAATAATTTGTTAAAATTTGACAAATTATTTTCTTTTGTTTATAATGGTAACATAAGTTACTATGATAGGGGTGGTTATATGCCGGCAAGTTGTATGATTACAAAAGAAAATATTATAAAAAAGGCTGTAGTTATTATTAATAAGAAAGGCTGGGATAGTATTAATGCTAGAGATTTAGCCAAAGAACTTAAAATATCTACTAAACCTTTATATCGTATATACAACAATATGGATGAAATAAAAAATGATATTTATAAAGAAATATATAAACAATATGATGAATTTATAACTAGTAGAGTTGATAATAAAAATGCTTTAGTAACGTTATGTGTGGCATATGTTGAATTTGCGAAATATTATAAAAATTTATTTAATAGTTTGTTTTTATCAAATAACTTAAAATGGCAAAGTATAGATGATGTATTAAATGAGAAATGGAATCAAGGCGCTATAATAAATTTAGTCAATAAACAAGGTTATACTTTTGATGCTGCTAAAGAATTGTTTATGCATGTTTGGTTATATTCTAATGGCCTTGCTACATTAATATCTACTAATGCAATAAATATTGAAGATAAAGAGATAATTAAAAGAATTGTGAAAATATACAAAACTTTAGAAAAATAGTTTGAATTGAATTAAAACTTTGATATAATTAATTTATTAGGGAGGTAGAAATGAAAAAGATTATTTTAAGTTTTATTGCGACATTAAGTATGTTAGTAATGTTGCCAGTAGTAAAAGCAGATAGTGATGTAACAGTTTATATGTTTACAAAAAATGGTTGCTCTGCTTGTGAGGCAGCAAGAGAATACTTTGAAGGATTATTAGAAAAAGATAAGGATGCTTTTAAACTAGTAAATATCGAAGTATGGTGTGGTACTGATTATGTAACTGATCCAGATAATCCTCAATGGATTTTAGGAAGTGAAGATGCTTATAATTTATTAATGGCTGCTGTTGATCATTATAAATTAGATGAAAGTCAACTTGGTACACCAGTAATTGCTATTGGTGATTATGCTACAATTGGTTTTAATAGTAATGATCCATCTGATATTACTGATGCTATAAGTAAAGCTAAAAAAAGTAAAAAAGAAGTTGATGTCATTAAAGATTTAGCAGAAGAAAATAACATTGAGCTTTCTAGTGTTATAAAAGATTTTGGTGTTAAAAGTTGCGATAAAACTACAGCAGATACTACAAAGTCTAGCGGTAAATATGATGCTATTATAATTGTTTCAATATTTGTTGTACTAATTGGTGGCTTTGCTGGTTTAGTAGTACTTGGTAAAAAATAAAAATTAAGTTATTAAATGCTTAATTTTTTGTTATAATAAAGAGGGAAGATAAAATGAAAGAAGAAAAAATAAGAAAATTAAATAATGAATTAAAATTTTTAACAGAATCTGAAAGACAAAAAGAAATTACAAATTATAATGTTGCATTAGAAAGTAATAATGCTGATGTAAAAGCTATTGCAGCAGAAATATATTTACGAAGAGGTATTGATTATTCAAAATTAAATAAAGGTTTATTTAATAATATAACTAATACTATAACTGATTTATCTAATATATTTAAAAATAAAGACAGTAAAGTAAAGAAAAAAATGATAATAGAAATTATTTATATTGTATTAGTATTATTACTATTAAAAATTCCTTTTGATTTAGTAAGAGATGTAGGATATGATTATATAGATTTATTATCAACAAATAATACTTATTATATATTATGGAACGTTTTATTTTTAGTTCTATATACAATTACTATTTTCTGTACATTTATTGTATTAATTAGAAACTTTAATAATAAGTATAAAAATATTAATTAATAAGAGCATATAATATCTGCTCTTTTATTATGCAAGAAAAAAGATAACCATGAGGTGAAGTTGTAAGATAAAAGTGTACACAAAAAAAGTGTATGCTTTTATTTTTGATATAATTAAGATGAGGAGATGATA
>CANRGA010000014.1 GCA_947630055.1 uncultured Bacilli bacterium | reverse complement strand
ATAGATGAGTTATATGAAAGAAGTGGAATACATAAAGAGAAGTGGATAGATAAAACCCTTAATGGAGCTGATCCTGTATTAAAAGATCCATTAATACCAGTAGAAATAAAACCCAATGGTGATGTATATTATGCCAATTTAAATAGTGAATGGTATAATTATTCTGAAAAAAGATGGGCTAATGCTGTAATACTTGTAGATAATCCAAGTAATACTAATTATCAAGCAGGAGATCATATACTAGAAGATGATATAGAAAGTTATTTTGTATGGATACCAAGATATCAATATAGAATATGGGATTTAGGGGAATATGATGATGCAATAAATATAACAGATATGAAAAATAGTGCAGAAGATGATAATACGTCTTTTTATAAAATGTTTGGGGGTGACGAAATTATAGATATCAAGTTTGGAAATGTTGAAAACACACCCAAAATGAATGAAAGTGAAGCAAAATTAAATGAATATTATACTCATCCTGCTTTCACTTTAGGAAATAAAGATTTAAATGGCATATGGGTAGGTAAATTTGAAACGGGATATAAAGGAGCTACAAGTACAATAGATGCTCAAGTAAATAGAGAAGAGCCAAATAGTATAATAATAAAACCAGATGTATATTCATGGCGAAATATTAATGTAAAAAATGCTTTTATGACATCGTATAATTATAAAAATACATCTAATAATCATAACACAGAATTAGATTCTCATATGATGAAGAATACAGAATGGGGAGCAGCAGCATATCTTTCTCATTCACAGTATGGAATAGGAACAGAGGTAAATATAAATAATACATCAGATTATAAGACTGGTTATTCTTCATATAATGCTGATCAGTCTTCATATACTGGAACTATAGCTGAAAGTACAGATAAAACACAAACGCAATTATGGAATAAAACAGTTGGATATTTAGCATCAACAACTGGTAATATAAGTGGTATCTATGATATGTCAGGTGGAGCTCTGGAATATCTGGCAGCTTTTATGGAGGATAATTTAAAAAATAGTGGATTTACTGATGATACAGAACTAACAACTTATAAAGATTATTTAAATATTTATAAAAAAGATAGTACTTATACATTATATAAAAATAGAATTTTGGGAGATGCCACCGGAGAAATGGGACCATTTTATAAATATTATGATAAAAATGTTGAAAATCTTTCGCACACTAGTTGGCATTCTGATTATGCAAACTTTGTTTATTCAGATAGGCCATGGTTTGCGCGCGGAGGATCACGTGGCGATGGTATATTAGCTGGAGTATTTTATTATAGTGGTAGAGGAGGAGAGGCTTTACAATTTATATCTTTCCGTCTAGTCCTTTCTCCAACATAATTATTTAATATAGTATTAAAATAAATAATATCAACCATAATAATAATGGTGATACAATGATTAGAAATAATAGTTTTTATAAAGGTAATGATTTATTAAATGAAAGTTATTTAGCTAGAATGAAAAATTATTTTAATCCATATGAATATAATATAGAGAGTAATTTAAAAGATCAAAATGATAATGATGTAAAGTGTTTGCATAGTAAGGTTCATGAATTTAGAAATTTGAAGAAAAAGTAAATTTTTAGATTTACAAATTAAGTTTTATTTTCTATAATTATAGTAGGAATAAAAGGGTAGATTAATACCCTTTTTATAGTTTTAGGAGTAGTTTATGGAAGTAAAAGAAAAATTGATTTTTATCAATAATTGTTTGAGGGAATTACAAAAAAGAGTGCCACAAGAAAATATTGTACCAGCTGATTTTATTCGTTTTCAAGATGGCTCTGGTAAAGTTGTTTTACCGACTGAATGTCGTGGTCAAGATGTTTTTGTAATTTGTGATGTTAATGATAAAACTCCTAATCCATATACTGGTAAAATATTATCTCCAGATGATCATGTTAGAGATATATCAAGAGTAATCGGTGCCTTAAAAGAAAATCCGGCTAGAAAAAATTTAATTGTACCTTTTCTTCCTTATGGTAGACAACATAGAAGAGAATATGGTGAATCTATGGAAGCTGCTGATTATTTAAGAGAATGTCATTATTTAGGATTTCATAATATTTTAACAGTTGATGCTCATGATCCAGATGTTTCAGCTGCTATTTCTAAACATAATTTTGATAATATGTTTGCCACTGATAATATGCTTACAGAACTTGTTTTAAGGGAAGAATTAGATTATACTCATCCGGAAAATATTTTAATTGTTGCTCCTGATGAGGGAGCCCAATTAAGAGCACGTCACTTTGCTGATCGTTTTGGTTGTAATCATGCCTTCTTTAATAAAAGACGTGATAATACGGTTATAGTGGATGGTAAAAATCCATTAAAATATAAACAATATGTTGGGGAAAGTCCTAAAGGAAAAACTATAATTTTAGTTGATGATATGATTTCATCTGGTGGAACAATTTTAGAGACTGCTAAAGAACTCAAAAATATGGGAGCTAAAAGAGTTTATGTTTGTGCTACTTTTGGTTTATTTACGCGAAGAACAATGGATTTTATTAAAGCTTATCAAAAAGGAATTGTTGCTAAAACATATATAACTAATTTAACTTATTTAGATACACAACCAATGAATGGTATTGAAGTAATTGATGGAACTGAACAACTTTTGGAATGTATTCATGCTTTTCATACTAATAAAGAAGATATTAGAGAAGAGTTAGGTACTAATTTTAAACCAGTAAGTGAACTTGTTAGAAAAAGAAAATTACCATAAAAGTAGTTTTCTTTTTTTAAATGATATGTCTCTTAAAAAACAATTTTTAGTTGAAAAAAATGGAAAATAAAGCTATAATAGAGAACGCATTTTATGAAAGGGGACATTTTATAATGGATGAGGAAATTATATTAGAAAAATATCAAGATGTTTGGCAAGAATTATATCAAGAATATGCTTATGCTTTTGAAGATTATGAAGAATTTAAATCAATTATTAAAATATTTTTAAATAAATTTCTAAAAGATTACTCTGATAATAATTTAACTCGTGAACATTATTTAAATGGAGCTAAAAAATATTTACGAAATTTAATTCATAATTATTTAAAAGATAATAAAATAGATATTTTATTAAACTATATTAATATTAATATAGATCCTAATAAAGATGCTCAAGAAGAAATTGAAAAATTAATAAAGTGGTTTAAAATACTATATTATACACCCGTTCCTAATGTTATTATTGATTTAATAGAAAAAAGTTCTATATTAAAAGAATTATTAGCCAAATTAATTGAACCAAATTTAGCAAAAATTAAAAAATATGGTTTAAATAAAATTTTTGATAATGACTTAATTGTTTTATTTAGTGAAATATATTGTACTTTAAATAATATTGATTTAGAAGAGCCCACAACTGATTTAATTAAAAGCATTGATGATAGTGAAGAAGTAATGTCTATCAATGATATATTAAAAGAACAACAAGGCATTTTATCTTCTTATGAAGAAAATCATGATGGGCAAAGTAAAGCTTATTATCCAAAGGAAAAAGTAAGTGAAGAATTACCTGATTATATGCCAACTGGAGTAGATGCTTTTATTTCTGAAATTAGAAGAAAAGATTTAGAAGTCTTAACTAAAGAAGAAGAATATGTTTTATTAACAAAAATAAAACAAGGCGATCAAGATGCATATAAATATTTTTATGAACATAATTGTCGTTTAGTTATAAGCATTGCTAAAAGATATCGTAATTCTCGTGTTGATTATGAAGATTTATTACAAGAAGGATGTATTGGCTTAATGACAGCGATAGAGCGTTTTGAAGTAGAAAGAGGGTTAAAATTTTCTACTTATGCAACTTGGTGGATTAAACAAGCAATATTACGAGCTTTAAATAAATATGGAAGAAAAACTGGTATTTCAATAAATAAAAATTCTGATTTGACACAATATCGTAAAAATGTTGAAAGATTAGCTGATGAATTAGGTAGAAAACCAACTGATAAAGAAATAGCTGAACATTTTGCTCTACCTTTAGCAGAAGTTCAAGAAAATAATCAATTATTATTAGCGGATTATAGTATTAATCAAAGTGTTAATGCTGAAGAAACTGAAGAACTCGGAGATTTTATTAAAGACGAAAGTATCAAAGTAGAAAGTGATACAATAACCCATAATTTAGCTGATGAATTACAAAATTTATTTAAACAAGCTGGTCTTACAGAACAAGAAATTCTTGTTTTAAATTATCGTTGGGGGTTAGATGACTACGAAGAAAAAACTTTATCTGATGTTGGTAAACTATTTGGTTTTACAAGAGAAAGAGCACGTCAATACGAAGCTAAAGCTATTAAAAAATTACGTAAATATGCAGGTACTAAAGATTTTGCCTTGTATTTAGATGATCCTGATAAAGCAATAGAAAGATTAAAAAAATTAGCTACATGGCATTTTAATAATCCTCAGTCTTATATTATTTATGATATAGATATTAGTGATATAAAAATAGATACTAAACAAAGTTCAAAAGAAGTTACTATAAGTGCTAAAAAGAAAAAAAATAAAAATTATTTATATAAAGTTCTTAAACAATATAAAAAAGATGATATAGATGCTGTGATAGCAACTTTATCAGATGAGGAAAAGAAAATATTAGAAATCCGTAATGAATATTTTAATAATCCAACTATTTATTCTGCTTGGAATAATGAATCAGTAAAAAAGGCTTATAACAATATTTTATCTAAAATACATTATCGTTTAAATAGTCCAGAGAAAAAAATAAAGTTATCAACTATTTATGATTTGGCTTTCTGCCGAAATTATTCTAAAGAAGAAATAGAACTTGCTATTAATATGTTAGAGTATCAAGACTATGAAATAATTAAATTACGTTATGGGGAAGATTTAGATAATCCAGTTACAAGTGATGAATGGGATTTTAAAAAATATGGTGACATTTTTTATGAAGAAGTTATTCCCCATATTATTAATAATTTAAAATTAATTCAAGCTCAAAATATAGAAATAGAAGAAAAAATAATGACATTAATTGCAGATGAAGAAATAAATCCTGATGTCAAAGACATATATATTAAAGCTTTGAATTTATTAAAATTACCAGAAATAAAATTATTATTACAAGAATTTAGCTCTAAAGAGAAATTAGTATTTGCTTTATATCTTGTAAAATATTTCGAAGGTATTGAATTTAATATCGAAGATTTTATGGATATTATTATAATTAATAAAGAAGGATTAAATGAATGTATTAAAAGATCTTTATTATTTATGAAAGAGCATTTAGAAGAATTTGCCATAATAAAAAACAAATTATATTATGATGAAGAAAAAAAATTAAGTAGAAAATAAACTACTTAATTTTTTTTAATAAATTTATACCAACTTCATTAACAGGACCAGCTCCGATAGTAATAACTAAATCATTATCTTGTAAATTTTCTTTTAAATATTCGACGATTTTTATAAAACTATCTATATATCTAACATTTGGATTAGTTTTCTTTATTAGATTTACTAAATCACTTTCTTTAACATTATAAGTATTTATCTCTCTAGCAGGATAAATAGGAGCAATTATAATATTATCAAAATTTTTTAGAACATCAGCAAATTCTTCTAAGTGTTCTTTAGTTCTTGAATATGTATGTGATTGGAATATGACCCAATTTTGATGACATTTAATATTTTTGGCTGAATTATAAGTTGATTTTATTTCGGTTGGATGGTGAGCATAATCATCATAGACTAAAATATTATCTTTATATGTACCTAAAAGTTCAAATCTTCGTTCTACACCTCTATATTCATTAATACCTTTTATAATAGATTCTTTACTAATATTATAATAAATACAAATAGCAGTAGTAGCTAGGGCATTATAAATATTATGATTACCTAAAATATTTAAATGCAAAGATATATATAATTCATTATTATAATAAATATCAAATACTGGATGACCTAAATCATCATAAGTAATATTTTTAGCAACTAAGTTAGCATCGGTATTATTAATGCCATAAGTTAAAATATTTATATTATTAGGGTAATCTATACTCATGGTATTTTCATCATCACTGTTTAATACAAGTAGCCCATTTTCAGGTAAAAGATGGGCATACTTAGTAAATGACTTTTTAACATTATCCATATTTTTAAAATAATCTAAGTGATCATCATCAATATTTAATATTACTTCACTAGTGGGATAAAAAGATAAAAAAGAATCAACATATTCACAAGCTTCCATAATAAAATATTTATTGCCACCAACAAAATAATTAGAATTTATTTTTGGGAGTATTGCTCCAATTTGAATGGTAGGATTTTTATCATCTTCTAAAAAGCAAGATGAAATCATTCCGGTTGTAGTAGATTTACCATGGGTACCAGAAATGCAAATAACATTTTCATAGTCTTTTGTAATCAAACCTAAAAATTTAGCACGTTCATACATTTCTTTATGTAACTCTTTAGCTCTTTTTATTTCGGGATGTTCGGGACTTATAGCAGCCGTATAAACAATAATATCAGCATTATCTACTAGAGTAGGATCTTCCCCAATTACCACATTGATGCCTTTATCTATAAGCATTTTCACATTTTTAGACATTGATGCATCACTACCTGTAATAATATTTCCTTTTTCATGCATAATCTCGGCAATACCACTCATCGAAATACCACCAATACCAATCATATGAACTTTCTTATCTTTAAACATATCTACTTCTTCTTTCTATAAATATATTATAATATGATTTATTTTTTATGACAATAAAGAAAGAATTTTTGTATAAATTTTTCTTTACATTTTATTACCTGTCAAGTAGCAAAAATTTTTTTATATTTTTAAGATTTTTTTAATATGCGGTATTATCTTAGTAAAAATGTTTTTTTTCTAAAAAAATTTGCTTTTTAGAAAATGTTCGTTTTACAATTTGCAAAAAAAAGTTAAAAAAAACATTGCTAATTTTTGCTCTTTATAAGATAATTAATTTAGCGGAGGAAGGTAGTAAAAAATATGAAAGTAGAAGTAGGTAATGAATTAATCGTTGTTAAAAGAAGTGGCCAAAGAGTCCCTTTTAACGAGGCAAAAATAGCTTTAGCTATTAAAAAAGGTTTTGATAGTGTTTATGAAAACTATGATGAGAAAATAGTTAACAAAGTTAAAGAAAAAGTTATAAAGTATATTGAAAAAGAATATCAAGAAAGAAAAACAATTGGTATTGAAGAAATTCAAGATATAATTGAGAAAGAACTTAAAAAAACAGATGAAGAAGTTTACAAATCTTTCTCAGAATATAGAGAAAGAAGAGCAGCATCAAGAGAGGCATTTGTTGTAAAGCAACAACATAAATTTGTTAAAGCAATTGAATCTTTAGGATTAAAATCTGCGAAAGAAGAAAATTCTAAAAGAGAAAATGCTAATGTTGATGGCGATGGCCCAATGGGTACAATGTTACACTTTGGTTCAACTGTTTCCAAAGAATTTGCGAAAGCTTATTTAATGGATGCGAAATATGCAAGAGCGCATGATGAAGGCGCAATACATATTCACGATTTAGATTTCCTTGCAATGGGTACAACAACTTGTAATCAAATTGATTTAGATAAATTATTCAAAAATGGTTTTTCTACCGGACATGGTTTTTTAAGAACACCAAATGATATTATGAGTTATACCGCTTTAGCAGCAATATGTATTCAAGCTAACCAAAATGATCAACATGGTGGTCAAAGTATTCCAATGTTTGATTATTATATGGCTCCAGGTGTTAAGAAAACATTTAAAAAGCAATTAAAGCAAATGTTATATGATTATTTAGATTTAGATGGATTTCTTGGCGAAATTGATTTTGATAAAGTAGTAGAAAAAATAAATGAATTAGATTCTATTGAAGTTCCAGTAGTAGATACTTTTAAAGAATTTATTACCAGTGAAAGATTAGAAGAATTATTTGTTAAATCTTATGAAAAAGCTTTAGCTAAAACAGATAGAATTACTTACCAAGCTATGGAGGCATTTATCCACAATTTAAATACAATGCACTCAAGAGCTGGTGCGCAAGTACCATTCTCATCAGTTAACTTTGGTACTGATACTTCTCCTGAAGGTAGAATGGTTATTAAGAATTTCTTACTAGCAACTGATGCTGGTCTTGGTCAAGGTGAAACACCAATATTCCCAATTTCTATTTTCAAATTAAAAGAGGGCGTAAGTTATAACAAAGAAGATCCTAACTATGATTTATTTAAACTAGCTTGTAAAGTATCTGCTAAAAGATTATTCCCTAATTTCTCATTCTTAGATTCATCTTTTAATAAACCATATTTAAAAGAAGGAGATCCTAAGACAGAAGTTGGTTATATGGGATGTCGTACTAGAGTTATTGGTAATGTTTGCTATCCTGATAAACAAATTACACCAGGAAGAGGGAACTTATCATTTACAACCATTAACTTACCAAGAATTGGTATTAAACATGGTATTGCTCTAGGTGAGAGAGATAAAGCTGATATGAAAGGCTTTTACGAAGAACTTGATGAAATGTTAGATTTATGCAAAGGTCAATTATTACAAAGATTTGATATTCAATGTAGTAAAAGTGTTAATAACTTTAAATTCTTATTAGGTTCTCATGTATGGCTTGATTCAGAAAAACTTGAACCAGGACAAAAAATTAGAAAGATTTTAAAACATGGTACATTATCAATTGGATTTATTGGTCTTGCTGAATGTTTAAAAGCCTTAATTGGTGAACACCATGGTGAATCAGAGAAAGCTCAAAAATTAGGTTTAGAGATTATTAAGCATATGAGAGAGAAATGTGATGAATACTCAGAAGAAATGAAATTAAACTTTACTTGTCTTGCAACTCCAGCTGAAGGATTATCAGGAAGATTTGTTGGTATTGATAGATCAATATATGGCAAGTTAAAAGGTATAACAGATAGAGAATATTATACTAATTCATTCCATGTTCCAGTATACTATCATACAACTATTGAACATAAACTAGAAGTGGAAGGAAAATATCATAAATTAACTAATGCAGGTCATATATCTTATATCGAAATAGATGGTGATACTGCTAATAATGTCGAAGCATTTGAGAAAATTATTCGTATAATGCACGATAATGATATTGGTTATGGTGCCGTTAACCACCCAGTAGATCGTGATCCAGTTTGTGGTTATGTCGGTGTTATAAATAATGTATGTCCAAGATGTGGCAGACATGATTTTGAAGGGGTACCGGTTGAAACAATTAGTCATCTAGATTGTAATTGCTAAAATAAGATAAGGAGGAGGAAATATTATGGAAGCAGTTAAAAAAGTAAAAATGGTTGGTGAAGGAGTTGGATTTGAAAGAATCCGTCGTATTACAGGTTATCTAGTTGGTACAACAGAAAGATTTAATAACGCTAAAAAAGCTGAAGAAAAAGATCGTGTTAAACACACACTAAATGAAAAAGTAAATCACGCAGCATAAATTTGGTGATAAAATGAAAATTAGATTAGCAGCACCACTTCAAAGTGATAGTGTTGTTGATGGTTTTGGCATAAGGACAGTTATATGGACACAAGGATGTTCTCATGATTGTCCTTTTTGTCAAAATCCTCAAACACATGATTTTGAAGGTGGAGAAGAAGTTGAAGTTAAAGATGTACTAACTGAACTTGATAATTTACAAGACCAAGAAGGTATTACTTTAAGTGGAGGAGATCCATTATTTCAAATTGAACCTGTAGTAGAAATTGCTAAACATGCTAAAGAAATTGGCTTAAATGTTTGGTGTTATACCGGTTTTACTTATGAACAAGTATTAGAACTTGGCAAAAAAAATCCTAAATATTTGGAATTTTTAAAATATTTAGATGTTTTAGTAGATGGTAGATTTGAAATAGCTAAAAAAGATTTAAATCTTTTATTTAGAGGATCAAGTAATCAAAGACTTATCAATGTACCAAAAACTTTAAAGCAAAATAAAATAGTAATAATACCAGAAAGTGATGGTATTATTGAAAGTTTTAAAAATAAAGATAAATTATATATATAAGTAATAGAGTAAAATCTATTATTTTTTTTAAAATTAGTTCATTAACTAAAACTTGAATAGTAAATAATATTTTAGTAAAATATTGGTGTGTCCTCGTAGCTCAGCTGGATAGAGCACAGCCCTCCTAAGGCTGGTGTCGGTGGTTCAAATCCACTCGAGGACGCCATTTTTTTAATTAAAATAAATGTTAATATATTAAATTTCACTTTTTTTTCTTTAGTAAATAGTGTAAAGTTAGCTATTTTTTCTTTATTTAAAGCAATATTTTATTATATTTTTGGTATAATTTAGATAGAAAGTAGGAAAATAATAATGAAAAATAAATTCGAAAAATTAAAACCGGATGAAGAAGAAGTTAAAAATATTAAAAAGAATGTTAAAGAAGTTAAATTAAAAAGTGAAATGTATAATCATGATAATGAAAAAATAGAAAAAAGAGAAATGGAAGAGCCCAAAGATGCTATAATGTGGGGCTTTGTTCTAGGATTTATCTTATTTTTCATTTTACTTATATTAATTATCGTCTTTACTAATTAAGAGGAGATGAATCTAATGTTACTAACCTGCTTAAAAATTTTTGCAGCAAGAATTATAGATGTAACATTAGGTACTTTAAGAACTGTCTTTTTTGTTAAAGGAAAAACAATTGAGCCTTTTATAATTGCTTTTTTTGAAGTTTTAATTTGGTATTTAGTAGCTAAAGAAGCACTTAATACAGTAGGTCATACTTTTTTAATTGCAGTATCTTATGCTGGAGGATATGCTACTGGTACTTTTATAGGTTCGTATCTTTCCAATAAACTTATTAAGGGTGAGGTAGGAGTTCAAGTAATTTTAGAAGAAGGGTATGATAAATTAATTAATAAATTACATAAAAAAGGATATGGTGTATCTATCATTGAATTAAAAAATGATTATGATGGTAAATATAAAGATATGCTATTTATTGAAATAAATACTAAAAATTTAAAAGAACTCACTAATATGATTAAAGCTTATGATAAAGATGCCTTTATAGTAGTTAATGAAACTAAATTAGTCCATAATGGCTTTGTTAAATAATAGTAATAACTATTATTTTTTTTGCAAAATTTTTAAAAAATAAAAGGAAATCAATAAAAAAACTACTATATATATAAGTGAAAGGGTAAAAATATTATTTAAAAAAGGAGAGAATGTATGAATAATGAAACATTAAAAAAAGTTGAAGATGTCATAATTGATATTGAGAGTAGTTCAAGAGTAAGAAAACTTATAGATAATGAAGAAAGATTAAAAGGATATCATGAAATAGGTAGATTATTAGTGGAAGCCCAAGGTGGAGCATCAAGAGCTAAATATGGTGATAATTTAATTAAGAAATGGGGAGAAAAGTTAGCAAAAGAATATGGTAAAAATTATGATGAGAGAGAATTAAGAAAAATGCGTCAATTTTATTTAATAATTCCAAAATGCGATTCACTGAGTCGCATTTCTTGGACTCATATAAAATCAATATTACCAATAAAAAATGAAAATGAAAGAAATTATTATATTAATCAAGTAATACTTAATAATTTATCTGTTAGAGAGTTAAGAAATGAAATAAAAAGTAAATCATTTGAAAGATTATCTTATGCCGATAAAAATAATATTAAGTTAATAACTGATATTAAAGATAATAACTTAACTCTTGAAGATATGATAAAAGATCCAATTATTATTAAAGTAGATGAAGATATTTCCAAGTTAGATGAAGCAACTATCCACAAAAAAATAATAAATTATGTAGAAAATAGATTTATGGAATTAGGTGTAGGATTCACTCTAGCAGGTCATGAATATAAAATAACAGTTAATAACAAAACATTTAGAATAGATTTATTATTTTTCAATTATGAATTAAATGCTTTTGTCGTAGTTGAAGTTAAAAACAGAGTATTTCATAAAGAAGATATTGGGCAATTACAATTTTATACTAATTATGTAAATAGCAATTTAAAAAAATATGAACATAGAAATACTCTAGGATTATTAATAGTAAAAGAAAAAGACGATTATATAATTAAGTATGTAACTAATAAAGATTTATTTATTACAACTTTTAAATTAGAAAATAATTATAAAAAACAAATGAATTAATTAAAAAAGAACATTTTATGTTATTTTACGTTTGTCATTAAATTATAGTGGTAAATTACAAATTTGTCTTGTTTATTTATTATATTTTTGTTATAATATTTTTGCAATTTAAGTGGGACAAAAATCCTGCTTTTATTTATAGTTTGAGGTGAGGCATGGAAAAATTAGAAGAATTAAAAAAGGCATTAGAAAAAGAATTAGCAAGTAAAGATATTGTTGTTGATGATATCTTTATTGAAAAAAAGGGAAAATATCAATTTTTAACAGTAGTGTTAGATAAAGTGGGAGGAATTGATTTGGATGGCATAGTAGATGCTACTCATGTAATAAATCCTATTGTTGATAAGTATGATGTATGTGACAGTGAATATATTTTAGATGTTATTAGTAAGGAAAGAGGTTAAAATATGGATAGTAAAGCATTTATTAAAGCATTAGATAATATTGTAAAAGAAAAAAACATTAGTCCTGATGTTGTTTTTGATGCGATGACTTTGGCATTACAAACAGCTTATAAGAAAAATTTTGATAGTAAGACTAATGTAAGAGTAGATATAAACAGAGAAACTGGTGAAATAAAAGTATATTCTTATTTAGTAGTTGTACCAGAAATAGATGAAGGTAGTGAAACTGTTGATGAAGAAGGAAATACGATAGATGTACCACCAGAGATTAATATTGATGCACAAATTCTTTTAGAAGATGCCCTTAAAATAGATCCTAAAGCTAAAATTGGTGATACTATTGAAAAAGAAGTTACGCCAAAAGATTTTGGAAGAGTTGCGGCTGGTACGGCTAAACAAGTAGTTACCCAAAAAATAAGAGAAGCCGAAAAAAATAGTATTATTGAAGAATTTGCTGATAAAGAATTTGAACTTATGCTAGGTTTAGTAGCGATGGAAGATCAAAAGAATTATTATATTGATTTAGGAAGAACAAGAGGTATTTTACCAAAATCAGAAATTATTCCTGGTGAAACAATTAAAATGGGTTCAAATATTAGAGTATATATTACCAAGGTAGAAAATGGTACTAAAGGACCAGTTATTCTTTGTTCAAGAAAACATTATGGTTTTGTTAAAAGATTATTTGAAGTAGAAATTCCAGAACTACAAAGTGGTGATATCGTTTTATATGCTGTTGCTAGAGATGCTGGTAATAGAAGTAAAGTAGCGGTATATTCTACTAATGAACGCATTGATGCTATTGGTTCTTGTATTGGTGAACATGGTAGTAGAATTGGTAATATCTTAAAAGAATTAAATGGTGAAAGAGTAGATTTAGTTTTATACGATGAAGATCCACAAACCTTTATCGCAAATGCCTTATCACCTGCGAAGAATGTTATTGTCAATATTACTGATCCAGAGAAAAAAGAGGCTCTTGCTATAGTAACTGATGATAATTTATCACTTGCTATTGGTAAAAAAGGAAGTAATATTAGACTTGCTAGTAAACTTACTAAATATAAAATTGAAATCAAAACTTTATCACAAATTAACGAAGAAGGAAATAAGGAGTAGATTTGATGAAACAGAGAAAAATCCCAATGCGTACTTGTGTTGTAACTAAAGAAAAATGTGAGAAAAAGGATTTAATTAGAATAGTAAGAACTCCTGAAGGTAACGTGGAAATTGATTTAACTGGTAAGAAAAATGGTCGGGGTGCTTACTTAAAAAAAGATAGTGAAGTTTTTTTGAAAGCAAAAAAAACTGGTATCTTAAATAGAATATTAGAAGTAGAAGTTAATGATGAGATATTTAATGAATTAAATGAATTAATAAAATAAGAAAGGAGAAGAAAATATGAGTGTTAAAGAATATGCCGATAGTCTTAATTTATCAGTGGCTGAGGTCTTAAAAAAATGTAAGGAATTAGGTATAAATGTTAAAAGTGGTGAAGATATTTTAGTTGATGATGATATTATTAATCTTGACTATACCCTAAATTTAATTAGTACTGATGAAGAAATTACTTATGATGAAGATGAATTAGTTGAAAATGTAGCAATGGATATTATGGAAAGTAATAATATCAGTGAAACTAATACATCTAAAAAACAAAAATTACATAAAAAAGATAGCACTAATGAAAATAAAGAAAATTATAAAATGCTTAAAAAAGAAATGTATAAGCATAAAGAAAAATTAATGAGTAATGATACATCTAATGATAATATTGTTTTATACAAACAAGGTATGAGTGTAAGTGATCTTGCTAGTAGCCTAAATGTAAGTGGTACAGATATTATCAAAAAATTAATGTCTTTAGGTTTAATGCTTAGTTTAAATGATCCAATTGATTTTGAAAATGCGGAAATAGTTGTTTTAGATTATAAGAAAACTTTAAAAAAAGAAGAAACCCAAGATTTAGCTAATTTTGAAGAATATGAAATTATTGATAAAGAAGAAGATTTAGTTAAAAGACCACCAATAGTTACTATTATGGGACATGTTGACCATGGTAAAACAACTTTGCTTGATTATATTCGTCATTCTCATGTTGTTGAAGGTGAATTTGGTGGTATTACCCAACATATTGGCGCTTATCAAATAAATCATAATGGCAATGTTATTACTTTTATTGATACTCCAGGACATGCTGCTTTTACGGAAATGCGTGCAAGAGGTGCAAGTGTTACAGATATAGTTATCATAATAGTAGCAGCTGATGATGGTGTTATGCCACAAACACAAGAGGCAATTGATCATGCTAAAAGTGCTAATGTGCCAATTATTGTAGCTGTTAATAAAATTGATAAACCTGATGCTAATCCGGAAAAAATATTAACCGAAATGGCTGAAGCTGGAATTACTCCTGAGGCTTGGGGTGGTGATGTACCATTTATTAATATTTCAGCTCATACTGGTGAAGGCGTTGATCTTTTATTAGAAACAATTGAAACCATTGCGGAAGTTAATGAATATAAAGCTAATCCAAATCGTTATGCCACAGGTTCAGTTATTGAATCAAAAGTAGATAAAAACATTGGTGGTATTGCCTCATTTATTATTCAAAATGGTACCCTTAGAATAGGAGATCCTATTGTTGTTGGTGAACATTTTGGTAAGGTTAGAACAATGAAAAATGATTTAGGTGAATCTATTGTGGAAGCAGGCCCATCAACTCCAGTTGAAGTTACCGGAATATCTGAAACCCCAGATGCTGGTGATAAATTCATGGCTTTTGAAACTGAGGCTAAAGCCAAAGAAATAGCAAATAAAAGAAAGAATTTAAATGCTTCTAAATATAAAAATGATGTAGTTTCTCTTGACGATTTATTTAAAAAGATTGAATCTGGGCAAAAGGAAGTTAACGTTGTTTTAAAATGTGATGTTAAGGGTAGTGAAGAAGCAGTTAAAAATGCTTTACAAAAAATTCAAGTTGGAGATGTCGTAGTTAAAGTTATCAGAAGTGGTATTGGTACTATCACTGAATCAGATGTCGTCCTTGCTAATGCTTCTAATGCTATCATTATTGGCTTTAATGTTGTTCCAAGTAATATCACGAAAGAAATTGCTAAAGAATATAATGTTGATATTCGTCTTTATACCATTATTTATAAATTAGTTGAAGAAATGGAACAAGCCATTACTGGTATGTTAGATCCTGAATATGAAGAAAAAGTAATTGGCACCGTTGAAATTAGAAAAATATTTAAATATTCTAAAATTGGTAATATTGCTGGTTGTTATGTTACTGATGGTATTGTTAAAAATAATGCTAGTGTAAGAGTTATTCGTGATGGTATTGTTATCGCCGATGATAAAGTATCTTCACTACAAAGAGGTAAAGAAAGCGTTAAAGAAATGAAAAAAGGTTTTGAATGTGGTCTTACTTTAGATTCATTTAACGATATTAAAGAAGGCGATACTCTTCAAGTTTATGAGTTAGTTGAGGTTAAACATGCCTAGTCATAAAGTTGAAAGAATCGAAAGTGATATCTTAAAGTATTTGAGTAATATTATCTTTTTAGAAACAGATGATGAACTTTTAAAAACAATTACTTTAACCGCCGTAGATGTTAGTAAAGATTTAAGTTATGCGAAAGTTTATTTTACTTCAATTAGTAATATGACTCATGAGAGGTTAGAAAAAGAAGTTAATGAGGCTGCTCCTTTTTTAAGAGGAAAACTTGCTAAAGTTATAGAGATAAGAAATATTCCTGAACTTAAATTTGTTTACGATGAATCTATTGAATATGCTAGTAAAATAGAAAAGATAATTACAGAAATCAAAGAAGATTAGATAGTGAGGTTTTAATTTGCAAAACATTAAGTACACCATAAAAGAATTTAAAAACTTAAATAATACTAATCTTCTTTTTTTAGCTAAGTGTTATCAAGAATTATATATGAAAATGTATGGTATAGATTCTTATGATGCTTATTTACTCGTAACTAAAGGTAATTATTTACAAAATATTCCTAATAATAAAGTTAAAAATTATGCTTATAATTATGAAAGATTTATGAGTGTTTTAAAAAACAAATTAAATTGTCAAATTATATTTATTTATAAAGGAAGAAAGCCTTTTGGTTTAGTAAGATTAAATGTTACTAATAAAAGTATTCATATTTTAGAATTAATAGTATCAGAAGAAGAATATTTAAAAGAAATAATCAAATATTTAGAAAATAATTATAAAGATAAAGAAAATATATATATTAATATTCCTCTATTTAATATTAAATTATTAAGTTTATTATATAATTTATGTTATGAAGAAAGTGTAGAAAATATAAAAAAAGATATGTATATTTTAAATAAATCTTTAGGAGTATAATAATGAATGATATTGGTTTAATTATTAATAAAGATAAAAATTTAACTAGTAGAGATGTAGTAAATAAATTAGTAAAAATATTAAATAATAAAAAAATCGGTCATACGGGTACACTTGATCCAATCGCTACTGGTGTTTTAGTTTGCTTGACTGGTAAATATACTAAATTAGTTGATTTAATTACGACTTTAGATAAAGAGTATATTGCCGAGATTAAACTAGGTATTAAAACTGATACGGAAGATATAACTGGTAATATTTTAGAAAATGTATCAGTAAAAGAATATTCCAAAGAAGAAATAATAGATGTTTTAAATAATTTAGTTGGTGAATACATTAAAGAGGTTCCAATTTATTCCGCTGTTCATGTTAATGGTAAAAGATTATATGAATATGCCAGAAATAATGAAAGTGTTGAACTACCAAAAAGAAAAGTAGAAATTAAAGAAATAGAACTTTTAGATTATCATGCTGATTTAATTCAATTTAGAGTAGTGGTAAGTAAAGGTACTTATATTCGCAGTTTGATTCAAACTATATGTAAGAATTTAAATACTATTGGTACTATGAGTAATTTAATTAGAACAAGACAAGGCAAATTTAAAATAGAAGATGCTTATACTTTAAAAGATATTGAAAATAATAATTATCAGGCTTTAAAAATTCAAGATTTAATTAATTTAGAAGAAATAGAATTAAATAATACTTTATATAAAAAAGTTATTAATGGTAATGAAATAAAAACAAATTTAAATGGTTATATATTATATAAATTTAATAATAAAGATATTGCTTTGTATTATTTTGAAAATGGTATAGGAAAATTAAAGATATTGTTTTAATAAAATAGTAAAAAGTCTCTAGAAATAGAGATTTTTTTTAATTTTTAATACTTTTTTTAAAGAAATTTATCTGAAAAAAAAGGAAACCCGCAAAAAAAGCTAATAATATAAGTGAGAGGAGGTGAAAAACAATAATGAGTTTTATACTTCAAGATAAACCAGTTTTAATGTATGATTCTATCTTTAAAGCTATCATAGCAAATGAAAATGATACTAGAATACTTGATTATATATTATCAGATATCTTAGAAGAAAAAGTGCATGTTATAGAATTTGTGCCAACAGAATTAAAAGTAAGAAGAAAATCGGAAAGAGTAAAAGTAACAGATTTAATAGTAGAGGCAAATACAGGGAAACATATCTTAGTAGAGTTAAATAGTAATTTTAGTAGTAGTACAAAGGTAAGGAATTTATCATATTATGCATCATATTATTCGCAAATAATAGAAAGAGGATATAATTATAATGAAGAGTTAGATACAGTATTAATAAATTTGAATAAAGAAAGTAAAGAAGAGTTAGCCAAAAGGAATTATTTAATAACATGTGTAGAAGATAAAAGTATCTATACAAAAACATTTAGAATAATCAATGTAAATCTTGTTAAGTATAAAGAGCTATGGTATGATGAGTGTATAAAAGGAAACAAAGAACATATACATCTAGTAATGTTAAATGCAAATATGGATGAGATAGAAGAATTAAGTAAAAGAGATAAAGTAGTGAAGGAGTATGAAGAGAGAATGTTAACATTAACGAAAGATGGAGTAGTAATAAACCATTTAAGTTATGAAGAAGAAGAGGAAAAATTAAGAAGATCAGAAATACATGAAGCAAGGGATGAAGGTATAGCAGAAAGAAATAATGAAATTGCTATTAATTTATTAAAAATGAATATGTCTATTAAAGATATTGAAAAAGCAACTGGCCTTAGTGAAAAAGCAATAAATAGATTAAAGAAAAATATTTAATCAAAAAATAGATTTAAGTGACTGAGCAGGTAAAATTATTTGTTGATCGATTTGTTACTAGAATCTCTTTATGAGATAATAACATATTATAATGCGTTTATAGTAATTTTTTTGTTTACATTTTAGGCATTTTATAATATAATTATTACTAGAAGTTTTTACTTAGATAAAAAAGTTTCCGATTTTTGTCTCAGTTTAAACCAATTAGAAAGATGAGGAAAAGAAAAAATGGCTTTAAGTAAAGAAGAAAAAGCAAAAATCATTAAAGATTTTGCTAAGAATGAAAAAGATTGTGGTTCTGCTGAAGTACAAATTGCAATTCTTACTAGAGAAATCAATGATTTAACAGCTCATATGCAAGAACACATTCATGATTATCATTCAAAAAGAGGATTACTTATGAAAGTTGGTCGTAGAAAAAAATTACTTAACTACTTAAAAGAAAATGATGTAGTTAGCTATCGTGAAGTAATCAAAAAATTAAATTTAAGAAAATAACAAAAGGACACAAAAGATTTTTAGTGTCTTTTTATTTTAGAAAGAGGTAGAAAAAATGAAAAAAGTATTTGAATTAGATTTTTATGGTAGAAAAATCGTTGTTGAACATGGAGAACTTGCTAAACAAGCTCATGGTAGTGTATTAGTTAGAGTAAATGATACTGTTGTATTAAGTACGGCAGTTGTATCAAAGAATGCTAATCTATTATCAGACTTCTTTCCATTAATGGTACTTTATAATGAAAAGTTATATTCAGTTGGTAAGATACCAGGTGGATTTATTAAAAGAGAGGGAAGACCTACTGATGCAGCTACTCTTGCAGCAAGAATGATTGATCGTCCTATGCGACCATTGTTCCCAGAAGATTTTCGTAATGAAGTGCAAATTGTTAATACAGTTTTAAGTGTTGATCAAGATAATGCTCCTGAACTTGCAGCGTTATTTGGATCATCCCTAGCAACATGTATTAGTAAGATTCCATTTAATGGCCCTGTTGCAGCAGTTAAAGTTGGAAGAGTTGATGGTAAATTTGTGATTAATCCAACAGTAGAAGAAGCGGAAAATTCAGATATTGATTTAACTGTGGCTGGTACATATGATGCTATTAATATGGTTGAAGCTGGTGCTAAAGAAGTATCAGAGGAAGATATGTTAGAGGCTCTACTTTTTGGCCATGAAGCAGTTAAAAAATTAGTTGAGTTTGAAAAATCTATTATTGCTGAAATTGGCGAAGAAAAAATGGAATATCCAAAACTAGAAATAACTGATGAATTTAAAGAAGAGATAAGTGCTCAAATTAAAGATAAAATTGATAAGGCTTTAAGAATTAAAGATAAAGCAGAAATGTATGGAACACTAGATACTATTAAAGAAGAATTAATAGAAAAATATAAAGTAGCCAATGAAGATAATTTAAAAGTAGATGAATTAAATGAATTACTTACTAAAGTTGCACTAGTATTTGAAAGTGTTCAATATGATGTCTTTAGAAAAATTGTAGTTGATGAAAAAATCAGAGTTGATGGCAGAAAGATGGATGAAATAAGACCACTTAGTGCTGCAATTGATATTTTACCAAGAACGCATGGTTCAGCTTTATTTACAAGAGGTCAAACCCAAAGTTTATCTATTACAACACTTGGTGCTTTAGGTGAAAGTCAAATGTTAGATGGTCTTTCCCTAGAAGAAGAAAAAAGATTTATGTTACATTATAATTTTCCACAATTTAGTGTTGGCGAAACTGGCAGATATGGGGCACCAGGTAGAAGAGAAATTGGGCATGGTGCTTTAGGTGAAAGAGCACTACTTCAAGTAATACCTTCAGAAGAAGAATTCCCATATACAATTAGAGTAGTATCTGAAATCCTTGAAAGTAATGGTTCGTCAAGTCAAGCAAGTATTTGTGCTGGATGTCTATCACTAATGGCTGCTGGTGTGCCAATTAAAGCTCCAGTTGCTGGTATTGCCATGGGACTTATTACTAATAATGATAAATATACAATTCTTACTGATATTCAAGGGATGGAAGATCACTTAGGTGATATGGACTTTAAAGTAGCTGGTACTCGTGATGGTATATGTGCTCTACAAATGGATATTAAAATTGATGGTGTAAATCGTGATATCTTAAAAGAAGCTTTAGCACAAGCTAAAAAAGCGAGAATGCAAATTCTAGATTTATTTGCCACTATTATAAAAGAGCCAAGAAAAGAACTTAGTCCATACGCACCAAAAATTGATACATTTACCATTGATCCTGAAAAGATTAAAGATGTTATTGGTCGTGGTGGTGAGATGATTACTAAAATTATTCTTGAAGCATCTAATGTTAAGACAGTTAATGATAAAAATGCAGTAAAAGTTGATCTTGAAGATGATGGCCGTGTTATCATTTATCACATTGATCAAGCAATTATTGATAAAACAAGAAAAATGATTGAAGAAGCTGTAAGAGAAGTTGAAACTGGCAAAATTTATACTGGCAAAGTTGTTAAAGTTGAAGACTTCGGGTGTTTTGTTGAATTATGGCCAGGATGTGAAGGCTTAGTACACGTTTCTCAACTCGATGAAAAGAGAGTTAATAAGCCAAGCAATATAGTTAGTGTTGGTGATGAAATAATTGTTAAATCTCTAGGATATGATAATCGTGGACGATTAAATTTATCAAGAAAAGAAGCTCTTCCTAAAAAAGAAGTTAAAAAAGATGAAAAAAAGGAAGAATAAAATAATATAATTAGAAGTAAGGAGTAAGAAGGAAATGAAAAACAAAAAATTACTATGGTTAATACCAGTTGCTGTTCTAGTCGCAGCAGTTGTAGTATATCTTTTAGTTTTTGGGGTAGGAACTAAAAATTGGCAAAATATTTTAGAAAGTGTCTTAGAAAAAGTTGAAAACTTTGATGGTGCTAATAAAGTTGGTTTAAATTTAATTGATTTAGACAATAACAAAGTACCAGAATTATTAATGACAATGCCAGAAAAAGATGGTAATTATATTACAAAAATATTTAGTGTTAAAGATAAAAAATATGTTGTTAATATGGTAGCATCTTATGAAGATTATCTATTTGAATATTTATATAATGTTAAAGAAGATGCATATAAATGGTATGCTGTAACTAAAGAATCTAAAAAAATATATGAAGTAAATATTGAAGAAAAAGAAACAGTTAAAGAAACAGATTTAAACTATAATAGTGATGTTGTAGTGGTTAAAAAAGCTGAAGATAAGATAGAATATGAAGTTGATAGTAAGAAAGATATATGGAATACTTTAGAAAAATCTTATACTAAAAATGATACTTTAGTAACAGATGAAGTAAAAGAAAATGTTGAAAACACGAAAATGCTAAGTAGTATTGATAAAATAGATGATAGTAAACCTTTAGTATATACAGTAAAATCAGTTAAATCTGATGTCTATGCTAATGTTACTGAACAAACTTTCCATAACTATTATGAATATCCTGCTATTAATATTAATAATGAAGATATTATAGCTATTAATAAAGATATAGCTAAAGATAATGAATATGATGATATGGCTATTGAAACAGGATTTCTTGGTGAAATTGATGTTATTACTTATGATTATTATGTAAATGGTAATATCTTATCAGTAGTTTTACTACATGGTGGTAACGAATCAACTTGGAATACAGTGTATAATATTGATCTAAAAACTGGTAAAGAAATAGCAGTTAATGATTTACTTAAAGATGTTGATTTAACTGATGTAAAAGCCAAAATAAAAGAATATGCTGTTAATATGATGGAGAAAACTGGTAAAGATTTAAATCTAAAAGAATATTGGGGAGATCAATATGACAAAGAACTTACTAATATAAAAAAAGAATTAGATGAAAATTTAGCTAGTCCAAAAATAGTCTTTAGAAATGCTGATAATGATTTAATTCTAAGAGTAGAATTTGAAGTATTTGGTGGTCAATATACTTGTAATAAAATGGTTGAAGTTAATTTAACTAAAAATAGTGATATAACAGAAGTTAAGTATGAAGATTATGTTCAAAGAGGACCAAATACCCAAAACAAATAAGTCTATGTAATGTAGACTTTTTTTAATTATTAAATTATAATTAACTTATGAAAAAAGAGAAGTTAGATATAGTATATGAAGATAAATATTTAATTATTGTAAATAAAAAAAGTGGTATGCTTACGATTAGTACCGATAAAGAAAAGATAAACACTTTATATCATAAGGTAAGAGAATATTTACAAAAGCAAAATAAAAATAACAAAGTATTTATTATTCATCGATTAGATAAAGATACATCAGGTTTAATTATGTTTGCGAAATCAGAAAAAATAAAAAGATTAATGCAAGATAATTGGACTAATGTTAAAAGAGAATACTTAGTAGTAGTAAATGGTAATGTTAAAAATGATAAAGGAGTAATTAAATCATATTTGAAAGAAACAAAAACTAATTTGGTTTATTCTACTAATAATAAAAATGGTAAATTAGCTATAACTGAATATGAAAAAATTAAAAGTAATAAATTATATACTTTACTTAAAATTAATCTTTTAACTGGTAGAAAAAATCAAATTAGAGTTCATTTAAATGATTTAGGATACCCAATAGTAGGAGATAAAAAATATAGTAAAGTTAAAAATAAAGTTAAATATTTATATTTACACGCTAATCATTTAGAATTTAATCATCCAATGACAAAAGAATTTATAGATATTACTATTCCAATTCCAAAATATTTTGAAGAATTAATATAATAAATCAATTTTTAATACTAACAAAAATGTTAGTATTTTTTTAAAAATCTTGACTCTCGGGGGGGGTATTATATAATAATCTTATAAAATAAAGTGCAATGATACGACATATAAAGAGAGGATAAGATTATGAAAAGAAAATATTTAAAAAGTTTAATAGTAATTGTAGTAATAATAATTGGAGGATTATTCATATATCAAAATATAAATAAAGAAAATAAACCATTGCCTGAAGTAAAGCTAAAAGAAATTGTAAATAAAAATAAATCATTTGCTATAATGATTCAAGAGAATAGTGAAACTGATAAATATCAAGAATATGATAGTAATACATGGCCTGGAGTTAATTATAAGTTTAAGGAAGCAAAGTGTATAGATAATAATGGTGATGAAGTAAAAGAAGCAGTAACATATGAAAATGATAAAATAACCTTAACTACAAATAAGACAGTATACTGTACAGTATATTTTGACAAATCAATAATAGGAAAGTTAAGAGAAACAGATACTCAAAAATATTTAAGTACTGATAAACAAGGCGGAATGTATAGATATCAAGCAGCCTTTCCAGATAGTGATTCATCAGAAATGACAAATTGGATATGTTTTGGAACAACTGATAATTGTGGAACAAATGATGATAACATAGATAAATATATGTATAGAATAATAGGAATAACTCCAGAAGGACAATTATACTTAATAAAAGAGACTTTCTTAAAAGAAGAAAATACAAATAGTTTTGCATGGAATGATAAAGATCAAGTATTAGGAGAAGGGGCATTTATTTGTGATGATAGAGTGTGCCCGGAATGGGGACAAAATACTTTGTTTAAACGAATAAATGGAACTAGTAATGGTGAAAATCCAGGCACGGGTTCATGTCGTCCGACGTGTGATGGTGTCAATACAGATATCTTTGTTGATAGTAAAGAATATGATTACTTAAAATCGGGTGATAGTATAAATGGAACAAAAGATGATAAAGGAAGTGAATGGTATCAATTAATATCGGAGCATAACTGGATGCATGGGGTTATAGGACCAGGTAATGATACAACATTAAATACATATAAGGGTCAATCAGTATATGCTATAGAAACTGGACAAGCAGATGCAAAGTATTATGTAGGGTCAGATGAAAGAGTTATAGAGGAAACATATAGATGGAATCAAAAAGTAAGTGCTAAAATAAGTTTAATGTATATTCATGATTATTATTATGGATATTATGATGGTGTAGATGATTCGACAAGAGGAAATCCAGGAAGTATTACAAATGTAAAAAATAGTTGGATTTTTTTTCAAAAAGATGGATATAACTCATCTCCATCTTATGAATGGTTAAGTACTCTTAGAAATTTGAATCCTCCGAATGATTATTTAATTACTGCGTATGATATTCCATTTAGTGGCGATTTGTGGCGTGGAGGTCTAAGTAGTGGTACTGGAGTACGTCCTGTCTTTTACTTAAATTCAAACGCAAAAATTGTTAATGGAGATGGAACAAAAGCAAATCCGTACATAATAAATGCTGAAGAAATATAGTCAAATATATTTCTTTTTTAGTAAATTTAATTGTTTTAAAGTTTATTTTACTCTATAATAATAATAGGTGATAGTAATGAGTGTACTTACTAATAATGAAATAGAAAGTTTAGATAAATATTTTAATTTGTGTAATTATATGTCTGTTGCAATGCTTTATTTAAAAGATAATCCATTACTTAAAGAACCACTTAAAAAGGAAGATATTAAAAGTAAATTAGTTGGACATTGGGGCAGTGCACCGGGCCAAAATTTTATTTATATTCATTTAAATAGAATTATCAAAAAATATAAATTAAATATGATATATGTAGCAGGTCCTGGTCATAGTGGACAAGCAATGATAGCTAATAGTTATATTGAAGGAACATATAGTGAAGTATATCCTGATGTGACACAAGATGAAAAAGGTTTACAAAAGTTATTTAAAAACTTTTCTTTTCCTGGTGGCACATCTAGTCATGTTGCTCCAGAGGTTCCAGGATCTATTAATGAAGGAGGAGAACTTGGTTATTCCTTATCTCATGCTTTTGGGGCTGT
Source organism: uncultured Bacilli bacterium (assembly GCA_947630055.1). GTDB lineage: Bacteria > Bacillota_I > Bacilli_A > RF39 > UBA660 > SIG200. The sequence continues at coordinate 1,956 of CANRGA010000014.1, read as the reverse complement.
CTTAGATAATCCTTCCCTAATTGCGGCTTGCGTAATTGGTGATGGGGAAGCTGAAACTGGCCCTCTTGCAACATCTTGGCATGGTAATAAATTTATTAATCCAGAAAAAGATGGCATAGTGTTACCTATTTTACATTTAAATGGTTATAAAATAGCAAATCCTACGATTATGGCAAGAATTAGTGAAGAAGAGCGAATAGATTTCTTTAAAGGCTGTGGTTGGGATCCAATTGTTGTTGATGTTACTAAAACTTCTAATGCATCTGATTATCATGAAGAAATGGCTAGTGCTCTAGAAGAAGTAGTAAAGAAAATCGAAAAAATTAAAAATGATGTGAAAAAGAATAAAAAATTTATAAGACCTAAATATCCAATGATTATTTTTAAATCTAAAAAAGGCTGGACTTGTCCAAAAATAGTTGATAAGTTAGAAGTAGAAGGTACTTTTAGAGCCCATCAAGTGCCGGTATCTTATGCTAGTGCTATTAAAGATTTAAAAATAATTGAAAATTGGCTTAAAAGTTATCACCCAGAAGAATTATTTAATGAGAGTGGTAAAATAAAAAAAGAAATATTAGATATGACACCAAAAGGTAATATGCGTATGAGTGCAAATCCAATTGCTAATGGAGGAATCATTCTAAAAAATTTAAAAGTACCTGATTTTACTAATTATAAAATTGATGTAGTAAGAGGAGTAACTAAATCTGAAGATATGCGAGTACTTGGCAGTTATATTAAAGATATAATTAAACTTAATAAAAATAATTTTAAAGTTTTTGGCCCAGATGAAGCCCTATCTAATCGTCTTAATAATATTTTTAAAGTAACAACAAGAAAATGGGATGCCGAGATTAAAGATAATGATGAATTCTTAGCAAGTACTGGTAGTGTTTTTGATAGTTTTTTATCAGAGCATATGTGTGAAGGAATGTTAGAAGGCTATTTATTAACTGGAAGACATGGCATGTTCCATAGTTATGAAGCATTTATCAGAATAATTGATTCGATGGCTAGTCAACATGCTAAATGGTTAAAAGTAACCAAAGAAATACCTTGGCGGAAAGATATAGCCTCTTTAAATTATGTTTTAACCAGTCATATTTGGCAACAAGATCATAATGGTTATACCCATCAAGATCCTGGCTTCTTAAATCATTTAGCAACAAAAAAAGCTGACATAGTAAGAATGTATTTTCCAATTGATACTAATACATTATTATCAACATTTGATCATTGTATTCAAACTAAAAATTATATAAATGTCATTGTGGCATCTAAACATCCAAGTATTCAATGGTTATCAATGGATGAAGCCAAAGCTCATTGTAAGAAAGGTTTAGGTATTTTTGACTGGGCCTCTAATAATGCTAAAAATCCGGATATTATTTTAGCGTGTGCTGGAGATACTCCTACCTTAGAAGTAATTGCAGCTTCCAAAATTTTATATGAGTATTGTCCCCATATTAAAACAAGAGTGGTAAATGTAATTGATTTAATGCGACTTCAAAATAGTAATAAACATCCGCATGGTTTAACTGATACCGAGTTTAATAAAATATTTACGGAAGATAAGCATGTTATTTTTGCCTTCCACGGTTATCCAAATTTAATTCATGAACTTATCTATAACCGAGTTAATCATAATTTCCATGTTCATGGTTACTTAGAAGAAGGAACAATAACCACCCCTTTTGATATGCGTGTTCAAAATAAAATAGATCGTTTTAATCTCGTTCTAGATGCTTTAAAATATGTGGAAGAAACAGAAGAGGTAAGATTATGTAAAAATTTAATGCATAAGAAATTAAAAGAACATGAAGCATATATTGTTAAAGAGGGAATTGATATAGAAGAGGTACGTAACTGGACTTTGGAGGGTTAGTCTGAAAAGAAAAAAGAAATTTATTTTATAAAAATAATAAAAAAGGGCAGACTTCCCCTTACCCCAAAGAA
>CANRGA010000013.1 GCA_947630055.1 uncultured Bacilli bacterium | reverse complement strand
CACTTAAACAAATGATAGAGTATTATCAAGAATTATATAAAATTGTTAATATTTCTATGTTAGAAAAATTAGCAAATAGAATTTCATAAAAATATGTAGAATTTAACATATTTTTTTCTTTTAGTCAAATTTTAAATACAATAAAAAAGAAATGACTAGCATTTCTAAATGGTAAGTTCACCTAATTTTAATAACTCAACAACAGCTTGTGCACGACTTTTAACACCTAACTTTTGCATCGTATTAGATATGTGATTGCGGACAGTTTTTTCACTAATACCTAAAAACTCAGCAATCTCTTTTGTCGTTTTATTTAATACAAGTAATTCAAATACTTCACTTTCACGTGCTGTTAATATTCCTTTTGTCATATTAAACACCCTTTCATCCACTCATTGTATTTTATGTTTTTAGTGGTTTTTGGTGTATTTATAAGAACTATTTTAAAGTGTTTTCATCTATTTTACCAAGTAAATAATCTATAGAGTAATGATATCTTTTAGCTAAGTAAAATAAAAGTAAAGTAGGTATTTGATATTTACCATATTCATATCCAGTCCAAGTACTTCTAGAAGTATTTAATATTTTGGATATTTTCTCTTGAGTTAATTTATTATCTTTTCGCAATTCTTTTAATCTTTCCATTAATAATTCTTTAGATATATCTTGACGAATATCTTGATAAGTTTTTTCTTTAGAAATACCTAAAGCATAGTCAATAGAAACATTAAAATAATTGCATAAAGTATTTAAATGTTTAATGGGAATGGTATCTCTTTCTAATTCATAAGAAGTATATGTAGAACGGCTAATATTTAGTAGGTGGGATATGTCCTTTTGCTTTAATTCTGCTTCTTCACGGAGACTTTTCAATTTATTCATTTTGCACACCTAGTGGTTATTATATATAATGAATAATTGGAAAAATTAAAATGTGTAGATATTCGGACATTTATCTTGAACATATCTTTTCCTTATGTTATACTTTTATCGTTAAGTATTAATACTTAACCTAAGCTTATAGTCAGGTGAAAAAGACATTAAAACACGACCACACAGACAATTTTGTCTGATATAAGGAAAGAAGAATTAACTTTTTTCCTTTTTTTGTGTAAAGTTTTACAACAAATGTATTGAACACTTGAACATAAGTGTTGTATAATAAAAGTACATAAATACGTCACACTAGGGAAGACTAAATAGAAGGAAGAGGGAAAATATGAAAAAAATAACAAAAAATAAATTTTACCTTTTAATAGGATTATTTATTATATCATTTATAGTACTTGCAACAAGTGTTCAAATGCATTTAAAAAATAAGATTAATTATGACTCATTACCAGAAGTAAAATTGAATGAATTAAAAAACTCAAATATGCTAGCTATAATGATTCAAAATGGTGATGTTTATGAAGAATATGATAGTAATACGTGGCCTGGAGATGGATATAAGTTTAAAGAAGCTAAATGTATAGATAATAATGGTGCAATGGTTGATGATGCTATTACTTTTGCTGATGGCAAAGCAACATTAACAACAAATCAAACAGTATTTTGTACATTATACTTTGATATAAAGCCAAAATCTACAATAGAAATATTAAGAGAAAAAGATTCAGGTAATACGTTAAGTGAAGATTTACAAGGTGGAATGTATAGATATCAAGGAACGGGAGATATACCAAATTGGATATGTTTTGGAACACGAGATGCAAATGCTTGTAAAACATCAGATGGTATAGATAAATACATGTATAGAATAATCGGAATAACAGAAGAAGGACAAATGTATTTAATAAAAGAAACATTCTTAAAAGAGGGAGAAACAACAGAATTTACATGGAATGATAAGCACCTTACATCAGGAAATTATAATTATACTTGTGATAGTAAAATATGTCCAGAGTGGAATACAAGTCTGTTGTTCAAAAGACTAAATGGAACAAGTAATGGAATAACCAAAGGAACTGGAAGTTTTAGTGATAATGCCAATACCGATATTTTTGTAGATAGTGCCCAATATGAATATTTAAAATCCGGTGATAGTAATAGTGGTGGTGCAGCTAGTGAATGGTATAATTTAATAGCAAATCATGAATGGATGTATGGAGATACAATAACTGGATATTCAGATGCAGCCACTTATACAGGAAATACAGTATATGCAATAGAAACCGGACAAGCAGATACAAAGCATTACGTAGGAACCAATGGAAGTACTACAGAGCAAACATATAGATGGAGTCAAAAAGTAAATGCAAAAATAAGTTTAATGTATATCCATGATTATGTATATAGTTATTATGATGGAAGTAATCCAGATACAAAAGGAAACCCAAAAAATTATAGTACAGCAAAAAATGGATGGTTGTTTTTCCAAAAAGATGGATATAACACTTCATCATCTTATGAATGGTTGAGCACTCGCTGGGGTAACTATATGGCGAATGACGATTTTGTCAACGCGCACATTTTGTATAGAGAGGGTTACACAAGCAGCACCCGCATATCTTCTCCGAACGGCGTGCGGCCTGTCTTCTATCTCGAACCAAGTGCAAAAATAGCAAGTGGAGAAGGCACAAAAGATTCACCATTCATTTTGACTTAGCTCCGGACAGCTTTGATTAAACCTAGGTAGAATGGGCGCTTGCAGAAGAAAAAGTACGGCCAACCATTAAGGGAAATGATGGTGTAAAAACTAATATTGATGTAAAAATTTTAAAATCAAGAAAAAAGTAGGCAAAAATTTCCAACCGAAAAAATTTGCCTACTTTTTAAAAATAAATTTTAATGAAAATTATGTGTCATAAAGTCTAAAAGTAAAGGGTAAGCGAACATAATGATAAGAATTAAAAGCAACTTTGAATAAGTAAGACCAGCATTAAATAAAGACATAACTCTTTTTTTTAATACGTTTATCATTAATAAGATAAGTTTTATGAGTAGTAATTTTAATATTTTTATAACAACTAGAATTTTTAGTAAAATCAGAACCAAGAATAGTTAAATAAACAATATAAGAACATAAAATAGAATACATATTAGTAAAAGAATGGATAGACATATTAGAAATATTATTAAGATTAAAATCATTAGATTTTTGATTTTTAAAAATACATTCAATGGAACCAAATCTAAAACTATAATTTAAAATAGCATGTTCTAAATCATTATTAGTAACAATAATCCAAGGAGTAGATGTATTTAAAGAATTAGAATAGACAATATTAGTTTTAAATCTTTTATCAGTAATAAAGATATCTTTATGAAGAAGAAACAGAAAATAAAATAAATTAGAAATAATATTAAAATATTTTCTGAAAAGTGTTAAACAATTCTCTGGAAAAGTGTTAAGTAAAATGCTTGAAAAGTGTTAAATGAAATTTTTGAAAAATTAGTAAATGCTTAGAAGTTAATAAAAATTTAATTACAAATAAGTAAAATTATAGTAAAATAAAGTTATGAGAAATTTATTAAGTATGACTATGGAAAATTTAGAAGAATATTTCTTAAGTATTGGGGAAAAGAAGTTTAAAGCTTCCCAAGTTTTTGAATGGTTATATTTACATAAAGAATATAATATAGATAATTATAGTAATATTAAAAAAGAGATTAGAGATAGATTAAAGGAAGATTTTAATACTGATTTTATTAAAATAAAGAAAAAAGAAGAAGGAACGGAAGTTAAAAAATATTTATTTGAACTTTTAGATGGTAACTATATTGAAGCAGTTCTTATGGAACATGATTATGGTAAGTCAGTTTGTGTATCAAGCGAAGTTGGTTGTAATATGGGGTGTAAGTTTTGTGAAAGTGGAAGGCTTAAAAAAGTAAGATGTTTAGAAACTTATGAAATGGTTGAACAAATAATATTAATAGAGGAAGATATAAAAGAAAAAATTCAAAGTGTAGTTATCATGGGTATAGGAGAACCTTTTGATAATTATGATAATGTTATTAATTTTATTAAAATAATTAATCATGCGAAAGGTCTTGCTATTGGTTCAAGACATATTACGGTATCTACTTGTGGTATAGTTCCCAAAATTGAAGAGTTTAGTAATTTACCACTGCAAGTAAATATTGCTTTAAGTTTACATGCTCCGAATGATGAAATAAGAAATAAAATTATGCCAATAAATAAAGTGTATAATATTAGTAAAGTAATGGAAGCAATAAAGAAATATATTGCAAAAACTAATAGACGAGTAACCATTGAATATGTTATGCTTAATATGGTAAATGATAGCATAGAAAATGCAAAAGAATTAGCAAGTCTTTTAAAAGGAATGAATGTCTATGTTAATTTAATACCATATAATGAAACAAATAATATAGATTTTAAACGTAGTATAAGAATAAAAGAGTTTAAAGATGCATTAATAAAAAGTGGGATAAATGCTACTGTTAGAAGAGAATTTGGTAGTGGTATTTCGGCTGCTTGTGGTCAACTTAGAAGTAAAGAGGTGTAATTTATGAGATCATGTTATATGACTGATTCAGGTCGGGTTAGAAGTCATAATGAAGATAGTGTTACAATACTTAAAAATGAAAGTGATGAATATTTATTAGTCGTTGCTGATGGTATGGGTGGACACCGAAAAGGTGAGGTTGCCTCATCCATTGCCGTTACTCATTTAGGTAAAAGATTTAATGAAACACCATCTGTTGGTTCAAAACTTGATGCGGTTAATTGGCTTAATGATAATGTTAATGAAATAAATAAAGAAGTTTTAGAATATGGCGAAGAAAATATTGATTCCAGTGGTTTAGGTACTACTATAGTAGTAGCACTATTAACTAAAGATTATTTAATATTTGGTAATATTGGGGATTCTTCTGGTTATGTATTAAAACATAATAAATTACATAAAGTTACCCATGATCATACTTTAGTAAATTTACTTGTTGATGCTGGTAATTTAACAGAAGATGAAGCCAAAACTCATCCGAAGAAAAATGTGTTAATGAAAGCCATTGGGGCATCCGAAAAAGTGGATATTGATATCTTTGATGTTGATATGGAAAGTGAAGCAATTATGCTTTGTAGTGATGGCTTAACTAATATGTTAACAGATGAACAAATTGAAAAGGTTTTAATTGATCCAGAATTAGAGATAGAAGAAAAAGTGGAAAAATTAATAAGAAAGTGTAATGCCAGAGGTGGCAATGATAATATCTCTGTAGCACTTCTTATAAGGAATGGTGAGTAATATGATAATGAAAGGGCAAAAGATTAGTGACCGTTACCAAGTGATAAAATCAATTGGTGAAGGTGGTATGGCTAATGTATATTTAGCTTATGATACAATTTTAGATCGTAATGTGGCCGTTAAAGTTTTACGTGGTGATCTTGCTAATGACGAAAAATTTGTCCGTCGTTTTCAAAGAGAAGCCCTAGCAGCCTCATCTCTATCTAATCCTAATATTGTGGAAGTTTATGATGTTGGGGAAGATAATGGCGAATATTATATTGTTATGGAATATATTGAAGGAAAACATCTAAAACAACTTTTGAAAAAACGAGGTAAACTTACCGTTACAGAAGCTGTCGATATCGTATCGCAAATAACGGATGGCTTATCGGTAGCGCATGATTCTTATATAATTCATAGAGATATAAAACCCCAAAATATTATGATACTGGAAAATGGTTTAGTTAAAATAACTGATTTTGGTATCGCGATGGCGATGAATTCAACGCAACTTACCCAAACCAATTCTGTAATGGGTAGCGTGCATTATCTACCACCAGAACAAGCAAATGGTAAAGGGGCAACCCTTCAAAGCGATATTTATTCAATAGGAATATTATTTTATGAACTATTAACTGGTAAACTACCTTTTAAAGGAGAAAATGCAGTAGAGATTGCTTTAAAACATTTAAAAGAACCACTTCCATCAATTAGAGATGAAGTACCTAATATACCACAAAGTGTGGAAAATATTATTATTAAAGCAACCGCTAAAAATCCCAAAAATAGATATGCTGATGCCAGAGAAATGCATGAAGATTTAAAAACTTGTTTAGATCCAGCTAGAGCAAATGAAGAAAAAATACATTTAAAATATCAAGAAGTATCAGATGATACAAAAGTATTAAAACAAGTTAAAGAAGAAGCTAAAAAGAATAGTGAAAATAAAAAAGTAAATAATAAAAATGAAGAAAAGGAAGAAGTAATTGCAAAGAAAATTACAGGTGATGATTTGAAAAAGCAAAATAAAACATTAATATTACTAGCATCAATATTTACAGGATTAATTCTAGTAGTAACTTTAGTATTTGTTATAATTATGATAACAAGTAGAACTTCGACAACTTCAGTACCTGATGTTACTAATAAAGATGCTAGTGAAGCAATAAAAATATTGCAAGATGCTGGTTTTACTATCTCAGAAGATCAAGAAGGAGTATCTTCTAAAGATATTGCCGTTGGAAATGTTGTTAGAACATCTCCTTTAGCTGGTACTAAAAGAAAGAAAAAATCGGAAATTAAATTATATATTTCTACTGGTGATGAAACTATTGAAGTTGAAGATTATACAGGTAAAAATTATTTAGAAATTAAAGGATCTTTAGAAGCACGTGGTATAGTTGTTAATGAAGAAGAAGAAATTGTTGATACTGATAGTGAATTTAAAGATGGTGAAATTGTAAGACAATCAGTAGAAAAAGGCGAAAGCTTAACTAAAGGTGAATCAATTACATTCTATGTAGCTTCAGTTGGGATAGCTTATCCTGATTTTACTGATGGCACTTATACAGTAGATGATGTTAAAGCATTCTGTGAAGATAATGGTATTAAATTAGAAGTAGTTGATACTCCAAGTGAAACAAATCTTGATGGTACAATTTATCGTCAAAGTAGACAAGCAGGAAGTAGAGTATCTAAAAATGCTGAATTTAAAATATATGTTTATCGAAATGACAATGATGAAGATTTAGATACAGTTCCAGAAGGTGAAACTGGTGGTACTGATTGTGAAGATGGATTCTGCTAATATATGTTAGAAAAAGGAAAAATAATTAAAATAAATAGTGACGACTTTACAGTTAAAGTAGATGATGACATATTTGAAACTAAATCAAGAGGTAAATTTCGTAATTTAAAAATTAAACCTTTAGTGGGAGATAATGTCTTAATAAATAAGGAAGATAAGGTTATTGAAGAAATACTGCCACGAGATAATTATTTATTAAGGCCTCCCGTTGCTAACATAGATATTGCTCTTATAGTAACTAGTATAACTGAACCTAATCTTAATTTAACACTTTTAGATAAATTAATTAGCATTATTACGATTAATAAAATAGAACCAGTTATTGTTTGGACTAAACTAGATTTAGCTAATAAAGATGAATTAAAAGAAATAAAAAGATTAAGTAAATATTATGAGAGTATAGGTATTAAAATATTTACCAATAAAAAAGTTAGAAAGATTAAAAAGTATATAGCTAAAAAAGTAGTTACAGTATGTGGTCAAACTGGAGCGGGTAAAAGTTCTTTAATTAATAAATTTAATAAAGAATTAAATTTGGCAACTGATAAAATAAGTGATGCTTTAGGTAGAGGTAAGCATACAACTAGAATAGTTGAACTTTTTAATGTTGCTAATTTTTATGTTGTTGATACACCAGGATTTTCAGCTATAGATATTAATGAATATACTAAAGACGAAATTAAAATGAGTTTTGTGGAATTTAAAAATATTACTTGTAAATTTAATGATTGTAGACATATTAAAGAAAATGGTTGTGAAGTTATTAAATTAGTAGAATCAGGTAAAATTTTAAAATCTCGTTATGAAAATTATTTAAATTTTCTAAAGGAGTCAAAATGATTGCAGTTAGTTTTTTAAAAAGTAAATATGAAAGAGGAGAAACATTACAAAAAATTATGGCAAGTGATGCCGATTTAATTCATGTTGATTTATTAGATGGTATTTATGCTGGTGAAAATAATTTACAAATAGATGAATTAGTAAAAGAATTAGCAAATACTGAAAAGAAGTTAGATATACATTTAATGGTAAAAGAACCATTAGAATATATAAAGCAGTTAATTAATTTAAACATTTGGGCTATCACATTCCATTTAGATGCTACTTCTAATCCGAAAGAAATTATTGAATATGTTAAAAGTCATAATATAAAAGTTGGTATTGCTATTAATCCTGATGAAGATATTCATATATTAGATAAATATTTTGATTTAATTCATTATGTTTTAATAATGAGTGTTTATCCTGGTAAAGGAGGGCAAGAATTTATTCCTGATGTTTTAGAAAAAATACCATATTTATATGATAAAAATGTTTTAATTGGAATTGATGGGGGAATAAATAACAATACAATTAAGTATTTAGATGGTTATCAAGTAGATAATATTGTTAGTGGATCTTTTATTTGTATGAGTGATGATTTTAATAAACAAATAAATTTATTGAAATAATAAATATAGTGATATAATATTTAAGAGAAGTGATATTATGGAACAATTTACATTATATTTTCTTTTATTTATTATTTATTCATTTTTAGGATGGCTTTTAGAAGTAACGTGTAAATATATTGAATTAAAAAGATTTGTTAATAGAGGCTTTTTAATTGGGCCAATTTGTCCTATATATGGTTATGGTGTTCTAGGTATATTATTTTTAATTGGTCCAAATACTGAAGATTTTTTAGGGGTATTTTTAAAATCAATTTTAATTTGTTCTATTTTAGAATATTTTACATCTTATTTGATGGAAAAAATATTTCATGCAAGATGGTGGGATTATTCTAAAAAAAAATATAATATTAATGGTCGTATTTGTTTAGAAACAATGATTCCTTTTGGTGTGTTAGGAACTACCATTGTTTATTTTATAAATCCTTTATTTTTTAATGTAGTTAAATCTATTCCTTTAATAATAAGAATAATATTAACTATTATTTTATTAATAATTTATTTAGTAGATAATGCTATTTCCTTTAATGTTATGAATAAAATTAAAGGAGAAATAAAAAAACACACTATTGATAATACAGAACTTATTAGAAAGAAAGTTTCTAATTGGTTAGAAAATAATACTATTTTATATCGTCATATTAAAAATGCTTACCCTAAATTTAAGATTAATATTAGAAAATTAAAGAAATAATTTTGTCGAATTATTAGAAGTTTTGACAACATTTGTCGAATGTCTTGCAAATCAATTATAAATGTCTTAATATCACTTTTGAAAGCGGGGTATTGGTTGATTTTAATATCATATTTTTTTTTCAAAACTTTCTATTTATTTCTTTTATCTACCCTTTATTTTATATCCTTCGAAATTAAATCACATCCCGCTTTCAATATTTTGTTGTTTATGTTAAAATACATTGTTAGGGAAGTGGTTATATGCATTTACCAAATTTAGAAGAAGCAAAGGATAGAACTAGTAAAGAAAATAAATATATTAATTTAAATGAAAATTATAAAAAAGTTTTTCAAGGGAAAAAATATTTCTTAAGGACTTATGGTTGTCAAATGAATGTGCATGATAGTGAGGCTTTAAGAGCTTACTTAGAAACTTTAGGATTTACCAGTACAGAAACATTAGAAGATGCTAATGTAGTTGTTTTAAATACCTGTGCGATAAGAGAAAATGCGCGTGATAAAGTAATTGGTTTCTTAGGTAAATGTAAATACTTAAAGAAAAATAGAGATGATTTTAAAATAGTTTTAGCGGGTTGCATGAGTGAACAACCAGATGTAATTGAAGATATTAAAAAAAATCATCAATATATTGATATTATTATTGGTACGCATAATTTACCAGATTTACCTAAACTTTTATTAGAAAGTTTTAATAAACAAGTTATTGAAGTTTATTCTAATAGTGATGAGGTAATTGAAGGCTTTAATTATGAAAGAGATTCTAAGTATACCGCTTGGGTAAATATTATGTATGGTTGTGATAAATTCTGTACTTATTGTATTGTGCCTTATACTAGAGGAAGAGAAAGAAGTCGTAAGTTAGAAAGCATTATTGATGAAGTAAAGGATCTTAAAAACAAAGGCTATAAAGAAGTTACTTTACTTGGTCAAAATGTTAATGCTTATGGGAAAGATATTAATGAAACATTTAGTCATTTACTAGAATGTGTGGCTAAAACAGGTATCGATCGTATTCGTTTTGTTACTAGCCATCCCTGGAATTTTACTGATGAAATGATTAAAGTAATTGCTAAATATAAAAATATTATGCCTTATATTCATTTGCCTATTCAATCTGGTAGTAATGAAATATTAAAGAGAATGAATCGTAGATATACAAGAGAAGAATATCTAGAATTATTTCATAAGATGAAAAAAAATATACCGGGTGTCTCTATTACAACTGATATAATTGTAGGTTTCCCTAGTGAAACAAGAAAAGACTTTGAAGATACTCTAGATATTGTTAGAACTTGTGAATATGATGGGGCTTATACCTTTATTTTCTCACCTAGAGAAGGTACTCCAGCAGCGAAAATGAAAGATGATACTCCATTAAAAGAAAAAGAATCAAGGTTACATGAATTAAATGAACTTGTTAATTATTATTCAAATAAAAGTAATCAAAAATTATTAAATAAAACGGTGGAAGTTTTAATTTTAGGTGATAGTGAAAAAGATTCAAATAAAGTATATGGCTATACTGATACAATGAAACTAGTTAATGTAAATGGGCCAAAAGATATTATTGGCAAAATAGTTAGAGTTAAAATAACGGATGCTAAAAGTTTTAGTTTAGATGGAGATTATATAGAAGAAAAGATAGTAGCTTAAACTATCTTTTTATTTTACTTGGTTTTCTTTGATAACCTAAATAGCTTATTTTCTCATAGGTTATTTGACTATCTAATCCTTTTAAAAAGTTTTCATAATCTTGGGTAGTATAATTAGTAGTATAAGAATAATCTAAGGTATTCTCATAATATAAGCCATTGCGATAAGAAATAGCAAAGCCATCTAAATATTGTTTTAAAGTATCTTCATCTAACTTAATAAATCCATCTTGAAGTATTTTATCTGCTACTAATTTTCTTTTACTATCCATATACATAAATATACCAACATCACAACCAGATAAATTAATAATACCTATTCGATCTATAATATTTCTTTTAAGAAGAAAAAATTGACTATAAGTTGGATCTAATAAATAGTTATTATTATCAATTTCTATTACGATAAAATAATGGCTTTTGCCACCATTATATATTTTAGGATTATCACTAAATCCTGGATTTATTTTTATTTTTAATGCTTTAATATTTAATTTTTGACAAATATCTAAGATATATTCACAAGCAATATTACAATAATTAGTTAAATCTAAATTATGATAATTTTCTTTTATGTTTATCATTTTATGTAAAAATATACGAGTTTTTAAAATAATATAATGTAAAATATATTCATTATCTTGATAACTTAATAAATGATTATCTTGAATATAATTATAATTAGGGAGGGTTTTACTAATGGAATAAGTATTTAAATATTTATTTTCTAAAGCTAAAATAGTTTTTCTTATATAACTATATGCTCTATAGTTAGAGTAAAATGGTCCAAGTATTAAAGATATCTCTTTTATAAATAGATAGAATTCTTTAAAAATTGTAATTTTTTCTTCATTAGTTTTAGCTATAGCTAACTTGGAATTAAATTCAACTAATTTTTTATTATATATAAGTAAAAAATTTTCATATCTAGTCATAAAACCACCCAACAAGCTTATTTATTTTAACACACGATTATTAAATGTCAAATGTGTAAATTGACAAATTTAGACAAAGATGGTTACAGTTTGCCATAAAATTTATAATATAGTATAATTATTATTACTAAGAGGTGAAAGTCTATGAGTAAAATTAAAAAATTTTGGAATGAAAATAGAGTGTTGTTTGTTTTAGGAGTAATACTTATTATTTGTGTAATAGTAGTTAGTATTGTTTCACTTACTTATTTCTATGGTTCAAGTAGTAATGCTTATGGTAATCGTTTAGATAGTATCAAAGATACTCCATTAAGTGATAAATTATTAAAAGATATTAAAACGGAAATGAATAGTAAAGAAAATGTTAAAAATACAACAGTAAAAGTTAAAGGTAAAATTGTTTACATTGAATTAGAATATAATGAAGGCACTGAAATGGATGCTGCTAAAGAAACTGCTAATGAAGTTATTAAATTGTTTAATGAAGATGAACTTGCCTTATATGATTTACAATTTACTATTAAGACAAAAGAATATACTTTAATGGGTGCTCATAATTCTAATGGTAGTGAAAATATTGTTTGGAACAATTACACTATTTTAGAAGACAAAGAAAAGGCTAGTGAATAAAAATTATGAAAAAGAAAAAATGGCTTATATCGAGCATTATTATAGTAATTGTAGTAGCAATTATTGGTATTTTTCTATTCAGAACTTTAAATGATAAAAATAAACTTACAAGTGATGAGAGAACTTGGATAAATACTAATATTAATAATTTACAAAATATTTATGTTGTTAAAGATGCAAATATTTTTAGTAAAAATGGTGAAGGGGTTTTCTATCAATTTTTAGCAGAATTTCAAAAAGAATATGGTTTAAAAGTAAATGCTGTTAATTTTGATGAAACAACTAAAAGTAATGGTATAAGTTTAAATTATACAAAAGAAGTTAAAGATAGTGATAAAGTTTTTTATACTGATCATTATGTTTTAGTAAGTAATGAAAATGAACTTATTAGTAATAATACAAATTTAACTAACAAAACTATTGGAGTTTTGAATAGTGATTTAGAATATGTTAAGACTTATTTAAAAGATTATAATATTAATTATAATGGCTTTGATACTATTGAAGATTTATTTAAAGCTATTCCAGAAACCGTTAATTATATAATTGTTCCTAGAATTACTTATTTAGATCAAATACTTGGAAATAATTTAAAAATTATCTATCATTTAAGTGATATAAATACTTATTATGTTTTAGAGGCAAAAGATGATACTTTAAGTAGTATTTTAAGTAAATATTTTAATAAATGGGAAAATAATATCGATAAATATATGAAAGAACAAGAATTTAAAATATTTACAGATTCTTTAAAAATAAGTGATACAGAGATAGATAAATTATTAAGCGTTGATTATAATTATGGTTTTGTCAATAATTCACCATATGAAGTAATTATGAGTGGCAAATATGGTGGTATAGTAGCCGAATATTTACAAGAGTTTAGTGCATTCTCTGGCGTATATTTTAATATTACTAAATATGGTAATATTGATAAATTAGTAAGGGCAATAAATAGAGATAAAGTAGATATTTATTTTGATTTTAATAATAATTTTAAAACTAATTATGATAAAACTAGTAATGGTATAGTTAGTAGTATATCTATTTTAACTAATAAAGAAAGTGATAAAATAATTAATTCTATTTATGGTCTTCAAGGAGAAACAGTATATGTAGAAGAAAATAGTAATATCTATAATTATTTAAAATCTATTGGTAATGTTGATTTACAAACTTATAGTACTAATAATGATTTATTTAAATTAAATAAAGAAGATGTAATTATAGCTATGGATAGTTATATATATGATTATTATAGTGATACTAAACTTAATAATTATATTAGTAGAGTAAATTCTTATTTAAATACTAGATATGATTTTAAAATAAAAAGTAATTATAAAACTCTTACATTACTATTAGATAATTATATGGCATATTTAGATAATTCTAGTATGGTTAGTAAAGGAATAAATAGTCATACAGAAACAGTAGCTAAAGGTTCAGTTTTAAATACTATTGCTAAATATTTTATATTATTTATTTCCGGAGTTTTAATTATTGGCCTAGTAGTTTATCGTAATTCCAAAAAGATTAGAATAGCTAGAAGACTTAAAAAAGATGATAAAATTAGATTTATTGATGAACTTACATGTCTTAAAAATAGAGCTTATTTAAGTGATTTTATGAAAACATGGAGTAATAATTCAATATATCCACAAGGGGTTATTGTAATTGATTTAAATAAGTTAAAAGAAATAAATGATAAATATGGTGTTCTTGAAGGAGATAAACAAATTCAAGCTGCAGCAAATGCTCTTATTAAAACTCAACTTGATAATAGTGAACTTATGCGTAGTGATGGTAATGAATTTGTGGTTTATACAGTTGGATATAATCAAAAACAAATAACTAATTATATTCATAAATTAAGTAAGGAACTTAGAAAGATGCCTTATGAATATGGCGCAGAGTTTGGTTATAGTATTATTGAAAATAACTTAAAAACAATTGAAGATGCTTTAAATGAAGCAATTGAAGATATGAAAAATAAAAAAGAAAGTGGTAAGTAAAAATTGAAAAAGAGAATAGTTAATGCTAAAACAACAATTAAAGAATTTTTCATAAATTTTAAAACTGTTTTAAGAAGACCAGATATGATTGTCTTACCTGGTAATTTAGCTTTCTTTTTTATTCTGGCTATAATTCCATCTTTTAGTTTAATTAGTTATGGAGCATCAATTTTAAATTTAAAAATTGATATTCTTTCTAATTTTTTAACTCATTCTTTTGGCCCTGATATTGCAAATCTTATTTTAGGAGTAGATCTTAGAGTTAACATTGGTTTTCACTTCTTTGTAGTTTTAGTTTTAGGTTTCTATATGGCTAGTAATGGGGCAGATTCCATAATTACCGCTAGTAATACAATTTATAATATTCCTAATAAATCATGGTTAAAAAGAAGATTTAAAGCTTTTGGCGTAACTTTTCTATTTATTTTACTTTTAGTATTTATGTTAATAGTACCAGTATTTGGTAATACAATTATTACTTTAATTAAAGAAGTTAATATCAATGCAAAAGTAACTGCTAGAATAGTACAAGTATTTGATATTATTAAAGGACCAATATCATGGCTATTTATGTTTGCAATTATTCGGATTATCTATGCAGTAGCTCCAGATAAAAAAGGTTATACAATAAAGAAAAGAGCAATTAATTATGGGGCTTTATTTACAACTATAGGATTTATCATTGGTACAAGAATTTATTCTTGGTATGTATCTAATTATGCATCTTATACTGTTTTATATGGTAGTCTTGCAAATATTGTGGTACTAATGATCTGGATTTATTACTTATCATATGTATTTACTGTTGGTATTGCTTTGAATAGTCAAAAAGATAATGATAATTTACTAAAAACTGGCACTATAAATAACAAAAATAAGTAGATAATAAAAATATGTACACAGGTATTACTTAGTACATATTTTATTTTGATATCAATCTAGTAATGGGAACTAAAAGATATTAAAAAGTAATACTTAAAAAGGAGCTTAATGCTTCTTTTTTTTAACTATATAAAAAATAAGTTTGACTTCTAAATAAAATTTGCATATAATTAGTAATGTAATTAAAAACGAATGCAAGACACGTAAATTAAACTTATTTTAAAGAGAGTTAGTGGAAGGTGTGAACTAATAAAAGATGTTTAATTTATATCACTTGTTAGTTGGTTATTGGAAATATTAGTATAATAACCCGTTGATGGCGTTAACAAATGAAGATGATAAATTCATAAATTAAGGTGGTACCACGGTAATGCGTCCTTATGTTTATGAATTTTTTTATTAGGAAGGTTGAGTTTATGAGAAAGTTTGAAAGTTTAGATACCAGAGATGTATCAGTAGTAGAAAATGATATTTTAGAAAGATGGTTAAAAGATAAAATATTAGATAAATGTATCCTAAATAGAGAAGATAAACCTTATTGGGTATTTTATGATGGACCAGCTACTGCTAATGGTATGCCAGGACTTCATCATATGGTAGCCAAATTTCTAAAAGATAGTTTTTGTAAATATAAAACTATGCAAGGTTATAAAGTTTTAAGAAAAGTTGGTTGGGATACCCATGGTCTTCCCGTTGAAGTTCAAGTTGAAAAGAAATTAGGCTTTTCATCTAAATCTGATATTGAAAAATATGGTATTAAAGAATTTAATGAAGAATGTAGGAAAGCTGTTTGGGAAAATGAAAAAGCATTCTGTGATTTAACTAATAAAATGGGTCAATTTATTGATCTTGAAAATCGTTATATTACTTATGATAATAATTATATTGAAACTGAATGGTGGATTTTAAAAAAATTCTTTGATGAAGGATTATTCTATGAAGGCAGTAAAATACTTCCTTATTGTCCTCGATGTGGAACAGGGCTAGCTTCTCACGAAGTTGCGCAAGGTTATAAAGAAGTATCTGTTGATACAGTAATTGTCCCAATGAAGAAAAAGGACGAAGATGTTTACTTTTTAGTTTGGACAACAACACCTTGGACACTACTTGCTAATGTAGCAATCTGTGTTAATCCTAATGAAAAATATATTAAAGTTGAATCAATGGGTTATAAATTTATTATTGCCAAGGCTCTTGCAAATAAAGTTTTAGGTGATGATTATAAAGTATTAGAGGAATATCTAGGTAAAGATTTAGAAAATATTGAATATGAACAATTAATTCCTGAGTTAAAAGTAAATAAAAAGGCTTTCTTTGTTACATGTGATACTTATGTAACAATGGAAGATGGAACCGGTATTGTTCATATTGCACCTGCCTTTGGTGCTGATGATGCCGTAGTTGGTAAAAATTATAATCTTCCTTATCTAAATCCCGTTGGCGAAGATGGTTGTTACACAGAAGGCCCTTGGAAAGGTATGCTTGTATTTGATGCTGATAAAGAAGTTATTAAATATTTAAAAGAAAATGATAAATTATTTAAAAAGCAAAGAATGGTTCATAACTATCCACATTGTTGGCGTTGTAAAAGTCCACTTTTATATTATTCTAAACCATCATTCTATTTAGAAATTACGAAATTAAAAGATAAAATTGTCGAAAATAATAAAAAAGTTAATTGGTATCCATCATTTGTTGGTGAAAAAAGATTTGGTAATTGGCTAGAAAATTTAAATGACTGGGCAATATCTAGAAGTCGTTATTGGGGAACACCACTTCCTTTATGGCGTTGTTCTTGTGGTCATGATGAAATGATTGGTTCAAGAGAAGAATTGGTCGAAAAATCTATTGAGAAAATTGATGCATCTATTGATTTACATCGTCCTTATGTTGATGATGTTCACATTAAATGTCCAAAATGCGGAAAAGTTATGAGTCGTGTTAAAGACGTAATTGATTGTTGGTTTGATTCAGGAGCCATGCCTTTTGCCCAATATCATTATCCATTTGAAAATATGGATTTGTGGGAGAAACAATTTCCAGCTGACTTCATCTGTGAAGGCATCGATCAAACTAGAGGATGGTTCTATTCCTTAATCGTTATTGCTACATTTGTTAAAGGTGTTTCACCATATAAAAATGTTTTAGTAAATGAATTATTACTTGATAAAAATGGTCAAAAAATGCATAAGAGTAAAGGTAATGCTATCGAGCCATTTACCATTATGAAAGAGTATGGTGCCGATACTGTAAGATGGTATCTTCCTTATGTATCTCCTGTTTGGACACCACTTAAGTTTGATGAAGATGGTTTAAAAGAAGTATACTCTAAATTCTTTAATCCACTAAAAAATACTTATAATTTCTTCTCAATGTATGCCACAACTGATGGTATTGATATTGATAATTGTAATATTGAAGTAAGTAAAAGAGAAGAAATAGATAAATGGTTATTATCAAGATATAATTCTCTATTAAAAATAGTTACTGAAGGTTATGAAGAATATGATCTAAATAAAGTAGTTAGAAATATTACTAATTTTGTATCAGATGATTTATCTAATTGGTATATAAGACGTTGTCGTAATCGTTTTTGGGGTAGTACTTTAGATGATTCTAAAAAATCAGTTTATATAACTACTTATGAAGTACTAGTTGGTTTATCTAAAATGATTGCGCCAATTGTTCCGTTTATTAGTGAAGAAATTTATACTAAATTAACGGGCGAATATTCAGTTCATCTAGCCGATTTTCCAAAATATGATGAAATACTTATTGATGATGCATTAGAAGAGAAAATGGATTATGTTAGAAATTTAATATCTTTAGGTAGAAATGTTAGAGAAGAAGCTAAAATAAAGGTAAGAACACCTTTAGAAGAAGCAATTATTGAAACAAGTATCTATGATAAAATTACTGATTTAGTTCCTTTAATTAAAGAAGAATTAAATGTTAAAAATATAAGATGCGAAAAAGATTTAAATAAATATATGAATATAACTCTAAAGCCAAATTATAAAGAAGTAGGTAAAATATTTGGAGCTAAAATTAAAGATTACGAAGCATTCTTAAATACTAAGTCATTAGAAGAACTCACTAAAGGAAATGTTAAATTTGATGATACTTTAATTACGAAAGATATGTATGAAATAAAAATTTCTTCTAAAGAAGGATTTAATGTAGGTGTCATAGATAATTTATTTATTATTTTAAATACTACTTTAAATGATAAATTAATTAATGAAGGACACGCGAGAGAATTTATTTCTAAAATTCAAAATATGCGTAAGACTAATGGCTATGATGTTAGTGATCGTATTAAAATTTATTATAGTAGTGAAGAGTTTAAACCTATTATGAATGAATTTAGTGATTATATTAAACACGAAACATTAGCAGTAGATATTACACCAAAGGATTTAGATCAAGAAGAAATAAATGTTAATGGTATTAAAGTATTAGTAACAATTGAAAAAGCATAAATAAAAAAATGGTAAAGTTTATTCTTTATCATTTTTTTCATCTTGTAAAAAATGCATTATTAAATTTATCATAATTTCTTTTTCTTTAGGATTAGATTCTGCAATTAAAAGAGTTATCGAAGTAAGAGTATTATTGTCAATTATTTGTATACCATTTTGATATAAAATATTATTAACTTGTAAAAAGTAAATAAAAATAGTTGCAGCTATTCTTTTATTACCATCAATAAATGCATGATTTTTAATTGTTAAATAGAGTAGATTAGCAGCTTTTTCTTCAATACTAGGATAAACATCTATACTACCAAAAGAGGCATAAATATCATTTATTATTGATTTAAAATTACTATCTCTTTCTAAAGCAAATAAATCAGATTCATTATTGAACTTTAATTTATTGATTACGTCTAAACATTCTTCATAAGTTATAACTATACTACTTTGTTGACCTTTAATTTTTTTAATGGTTTGATGATCATAATCATCTAATAAATTTAAGGCTTTAGTATATTTGTTAATAACACTTAAAATATCTTTAGCTTCATCACCAGTAATTCTATCTTTACTTCTATTGGCAATATCTATAAGTTTGATAGTTTTCTCTAAATAGTTTAATCTTTTTTGATTAATAGCATAACCTTTTAGCATATAATCTTTTAAGATTTTATTTGCCCATCTTCTAAAGAGAATACCATTTTGACTTTTGACACGATAGCCGACTGAAATAATCATATCTAGGTTATAGTATTCAATATTTCTTGTTACAGTTCTTTTTCCTTCTTTTTGAACTGTCGCAAATTTTGCGACAGTTGAGAAATCCAATTCTTCTTTTAACGCATTATTAATATGCTTTCCAATAGTTTTTATATCTCTATCATAAAGCATTGCTAATTGCTCTCTATTAAGCCATACTGTTTCATCCTTAATATTCACCTCCAATCTGATTTTTTGATCTTGAAATAAAACAATTTCATTTTTCATAAAAACACTCCCTTCACTTATATATATAGTGAACTAGATAGCTAATTTCCTTTTTTTTAAAGAAAATTTTTATAAAAAATGTAATTTTATTTAATGTTTTAGATTTTAATATTGACGAAAAAAATATTATATTGTACTATATTTACTTATAGGGTGGTTTTATGTTAAGTGAAAAAGATAAAATAAATTTAAGAGAATTAATTAATATTAATATTAAAATTAAGGATATATATGATTCCATAAGAGAAATGGAAGAGGAATTTACAACAGAATCTAATTTATTTAAGAGTAAATTAAATATATTAAAAAAATTAATTATAGCAGAAAATAAAATATATGAAGGATTTAAAAATTATCCTGAAAAAATAATTGCAGCATATAATGAAATATCTTTTAGTAGAGCATCTTTATTTGAAATGAATGTATTAAATGAATTAGATGATGTTGCAAATGATTATAGTGAAAATTTAATTAGAACAAGAATTGCTAATCATTTTTTAAATTTATTTTTAAGTAGTGATGAAAGCTGTATGTCTTTAGCAAATATTCCATTTGATATTGATGGTAAGGCTTATAGTCAAATTGAAATATGTATTCAAATAGATTATGTAAATACTATACTTACGATATTAAATACATATCTTAATGATAAAAAATATAATAATATAAGAAATTTATTATTTAAAATAAAAGATAATTATGCTTTTTTACATGAAGAAATAGAGTTAGATTTTCTTGAACATAATTTTCAAATTAATCCCGATCTTAATTGGAAAGCAAAAATATATTCCGACATTGCTGGTTTAGATGAATGGGAAGTAGACCAAATTGAAGAAGGATTAGGTAATGAAGTATTTGATGAAAAAATAGATGATATTATCACAATTGAAGAAGAAGAACTTGAAGATAACGAAGTGTTCTTTCAATATACTTTAGCTCAAATATTAATAAGAAGTGCTATGCTTTTTTTAGGAGAAGAAAATGCGCATTATTTACAAAATAATTTTAAATTAAATGTTTATAATGAAAAATGTGTAGTTGAAGGTGAAAAATTAACAGATTTAGCTGCTCGAGGCCAAGCTCGCATTAATAAAGTATTAGCAATGTATGATGAAGATAAAAAATTACCAATAATTTATGGTGCTAGGAGATCATAATAATGTTAAATAAAGATATATTAAGAAATATTCAAACTTTACTTGCAATTACTTCATCAATTAATGAAACATATGCTAAATTAAAAGAATTAGAAATTAATGGTCAAAAAGAAAGTGCTGAATATAATAGTACTATTGAAAGTTTAAAATCATCTTTAGAATTAGAAAAATCAATTTATGATAGATTTCCTAATGATATAGATACTTTAAATAAAATAGAATATACAATTAGTAAAAGTGAAAGTTTTTGGATTAATTTTAATTTAAAAGAAAATTTAAAAGCAATAATAAATCATAATAATCTTACTAATTTAAGAATTCAATTAAAATTGTTTAATAAAATGTTAGCTATTAAAAATGCTGAATTTATAATAGATGTAAGTGATGAAAACATTTTAAATAAACAAAGTTCAAGAAATATTTTGTTAATAAATGCTACTATAATTAAAGACTTTTTAAATACTTTACTTACTATTTTAAATTTCTATCTTAATGATGAGAAATATTATATAATTAATGACTTATTATTAAATTTAAAATATGGAATATCTTTCTTATACGAAGAAATAGAAGCTGACTTTTTAGAAAATGATTTTAATATTAATAATATTTTATATTGGCAAGCTAATGCTTTAGCAGATTATTATCGATTAGATAGAGAAAAATTAAAGGCTATTCAAAGAGGAGTAGTAATTAATTTTTATGAAGAAAAAATTGATAGCATTATTAGAATATCTCTTGATTCAGAGAGTGATAAACAAGAAATATTTGATTATACAATTAGTGAAATCTTAATAAGGGCTAGTTTATTATTGCTAGGTGAAAAAACAGTTAATTATTTAAAAACGTTGGAATTACAATTAACGCCTGATGTACCTCATGATGAAAAAGCAATAGAAAATTTAAAACATGCTCAAGATAGAGTAAATAATGTTTTAGGAATGTATGATAAAGATAAAGAATTATTAAATGTAATTAGTTTAAGGATGATATAGTATGCAAAATGATTTAAATTTAACTCCTAATGATTATGAAGATTTAAAAAAATTATTCTTTATTACGCAAAAAATTAAATGGGCCTATGATAATTTAGCTGTTTTAGAAATTAATAATAAAAAAGATACTCAAGAATTTGTTAAATGGACCAATTATTTGCAAACATTATTAGAATTAGAAGAACAAATATATATAATAATTGGTAAAAATCCTAAAAAAATATCTGATATGTTATGCTATATATTAGATAATGAACCTTATAACATAACAGATGTATTAATTTATTTAAATAATGATAGTGAAGAAGAAATTTTAAAAAATAGAGTTTCTGCTCGTTTTGATCATTTGTTAAATACTGTTCCTTTTGCTTTAGAAGAAGAATATTTTGCTGAAGAAGCCGAAGAAGTTGAAACTGACTATGAAGATATTTTAGAAAATGTTTCTATAGAAGAAATGGAAGCTGATTTCTTTTATCAAGCTAAAGTTGATTTAATGATGGAACAAGATGTAATTAATACAATTTTAAAAATGTTAGAAGATTATATTAATAATCCAGAATTTGTTAATTTTAAAGATTATTTAATTAAGTTTAAATATAAATTGGCTTTTGCTTTTAAATTTGTAGAAAAAGATTTTTTAACTAATAATTTTACTATAAGTGATACTCTTTTTTGGCAAACAAAAATGTATACTGATACAAAAGATAAAAGCGGTAATCAAGATTTAAAAGAATCAAAAAATAGTTATGCTGAAGATTTATTATATGAGCAATATGGCTATTTATTAGAAATGTTTTATACAGATTTACTAAAGCAAAAAAATTATGCTCGTGCTATTATGACAGAAATATTTGTTAGGACTGGTTTAATTTTAGCTGACAAAGAAGTGGCAGGTAGTTTTATCTTAATGATGGAATCAGAAATAGATTATTTAGAAAAATGTGATGTTCATAATGATTTTGCTAAAGAATTTATTTTTAAATCTTTTTCGCATATTGAAGAAGATAAGACATTACCTAATATATTAAGTTTTAAAATTTAAAAAAATCCTTTTTGTAAGGATTTTTTAGTTTGTAGCAGGTATATCTGGTAATGGTTCTATTTTAATAGAATCATCATATTTTTTTAATACTTCACTAAATTCATTATAAACATCTTCGTAATTATTTAAATATTTACTTTCCATTTTACTAAAAGGAATTACTAAATAATCATTTTTACCGATATCTTTATTATAATAACGATAAGTAAAGTTTAAATCAGCACCAATATTATCTACTTTTATTTCCGTTGTGTTTTTTTCGGTATCTACAGTTTTAGTTATATCAAGTGTTGCAAACATACCAATTACTCCAACTTTACGTACGTTAGCTTGTTCAGCTCCCATTTGATTAGAAATAAAATTACCAAACGAATAGAAAACTACTGTATCATCAATCCATTCCCATGGTTCAATACAATGGGAATGAGTACCTAAAACGATATCAACACCATTATCAGCTAAAAATTTAGCTTGCTCTCTTTGAGTAGTTGTAGCATCTTGTAAGTATTCTGTGCCCCAGTGCATAGCCACAATTAAAATATCAACTTTATCACGAACGGCGGCAATATCGGCTTTAACTTTTTCTTCGTCAAATAAATTGACGGTATAATCTTCTTTTACAGGTATACCATTAGTGCCATATGTATAAGAGAGCATAGTATAAGTTATGCCATTGGCCTCCATAATTTTATGTTCGTCTCTTTTTTCAGGAGTAGAGGCCATACCAGTTGCTAATATTTTATCTTTGCCTTCCCACCATTCAGCACTTCTTTTCGCCGAGTCATTCCCCATATCCATCGAGTGATTAGTAGCAAGTGATACAAGGTTAAATCCAGCATCGATCATGTTTTGACCAAAAGCAGAAGGTGTATTAAATCTAGGATAACTACCATAACTAATCGTATCATCAAAAACTGTCTCTTGATTATAATACTTAATATCATAATCTTTTAATTTTTCTTTTGTATAAGTTAGCATATTACTAAAATCATAAGTCCCATTATTATAGGCTGCTTTATAGATAGGTGAGTGAATTAAACCATCACCAGTGGCAATTAATTTGGCAGTGTATGTTTTAATGGGATTTTCGGGCTCAATTATTTTATCAATTGAGTCTTTTATTTTATTATCGCCTTTAAAAATTATTTTATAGCCAACAAAGCCAACTAGAATAATTACTAAAATAAGTATTAAACTAATGGCTCTTTTGGCTTTCTTTTTCATTCTTGCCATCTTATTTTAAAACCTCATAAATATCTTTCGGATTTTTTAAGGCTCTAGTGCCAAAGTTGGGTAGCAAATGCATGTGATAATGTTTTATCTTTTGCGAATTGCCATAATTAACATGAACACTTAATTCTTTCGCATTTAGTTTCTCCATAATATGTGGAATAAATTTTTTAGCAATTTCATTTATATGAACTACTAGATCATCAGGTATATCCATTAAAGTATCATAATGCTTTTTCGGAATTATTAAAGTATGGCCATCAACATTAGGATAAGCATCCATAATAACCATAACTAAATCATCTTCATATAGTTTAAAAGTTGGTATTTCACCATTAATTATTTTACAAAATAAACATTCCATAATATCACCAACTAAATTATAGCAAACAAAAAATTTAAAGTCTATTTAAGATAAACAAGAACTGTCAAATTTAAGAAAATATTAAGAATATAGCAATAAAAATGTTAGATAAAATTACTTGACTAGAATAAAATATTATTATAGTATGTAGATACAGGAGCAAAAATGCTTAGACAGTATCATACCTAAATGGTATGATACTATAAAAGGTGCCGATAGGCATAGACAAATTTAGTCAAAGTGATTAGTTTTTTTATTTTAATAGATTAATTAATATTGGCATGTTCGAGAATTACAAATTATTTTAAACTATACATAAACAAGAGTCCTTTAATAGGACAAAATGTTGGACATAGGTTCCTTAAATGGAACAATTATTTAGCACTAGTCAATTGATTAGTGCTTTTTTACAAATTGTGGTATTAAGCAATTGTTTATAAAATAAAAGCCAAAAAAATTATAAAAAAATGGCATCAAAAATGTTATTTTTTTAGTTTTTTATAAAAAATTTCACAAAAAAAAGGAAATCGAAGAAAAAAAGCTAATAATATAAGTAGAGGGAGGAATTTTTATGTGTATATATCGTTGCTAAAATTTTAAAAATAAATCAAAATTAATTGAGATTTAATTATCTTTTTGTTGCATCAAACAAAATTATAAAAGTTGGAAAAATTAAAATAAATGGCCATTTTGGAGTTTACTCCTAAATCGTAAAATTTCATAAAAAAATAAAAGCAAAAAGATTGGCATGTTGATTTCAACAAGTCAATAAAAAATGTTAAAAGAAAGGAAAGAAGATTTTATGAAAAATAATTTAATTGATTATAATGAAAAAATATTTGAAGATATTAAACATATTGATGAATATGGTGATGAATATTGGGGAGCTCGTGAATTAATGCCAATACTAGAATATAGTAAATGGGAAAATTTTCATAAAGTTATTAAGCGAGCAATGATTGCATGTGAAACTAGTAATAATAATGTTAATGATCACTTTCCTGAGTTCAGGAAACCGATAGTAGGTGGTAAAGGTAACATTCAAAATGTTATAGACTATCACTTATCTAGATATGCTTGTTATTTAATAGTTCAGAATTCAAACCCTAGAAAAAAATCAGTTGCTTTAGGCCAAACTTATTTTGCAGTTCAAACAAGAAAAATGGAAATAACTGAAATGGAATATGATAAATTATCAGAAGATGAAAAAAGATTTTATCAAAGAGATTTAACTAGGAAGGGTAATTTTTCTTTAAATCAAACTGCTAAGAAAGCTGGAGTAAAGAACTTTGATAAGTTTCATAATGCTGGTTATAAAGGATTATATAATGGTGAAACTGCCAATGATATTGCTAAGAGAAAAGGTTTAAGATATAGAGAAGATATATTGGATAATATGAATGAAGATGAATTAGTTGCAAATCTATTTAGAATAAATCAAACAAAGCAAAGACTAATTAAAGATAATGTACAAGGTGAAGAAAATGCAAACTCTGTTCATTATGAAGTAGGTAAAAAGGTAAGAAAAGCTATTAAAGATATTGGTGGAACTATGCCTGAAGATATGCCTACACCCAAAGAAAGTCTTAAAAAATTAGAAAAGGAAAAGAAAATTTTATTGAAATAATTTAATCGAATATTAAGAGATAAAATATTAATTATCATTTTCCCCACTTGGGGAAAATGATATGGGCCAAATAAAGTAAAAGCTAATAATACATTTGATTACCATTTTGTCTATATCGACAAATGGTTGAAAATTGTAAATTATTTTATTTTAACTTTTTGTAAAATAGTCTTTTTATCATTATCTATTTTGTAACTTTCTCTGGCTTTTTGTAAAGCTTTGTTGTAAGTCCATTTATCAAATTCATTTTTATGTCCTTGCATAAACTTTAAAGTCTTAGCAAAATATTTAACTAAAGCAATAGATAAAGTCCAACTTATTGCCATTTTAACATAATAGTAATCACTTTTAACATTTAGACATTGATCTAATACCATATCAATATATTGATCATTAATATAATAGTTAAGTAAAATTACAAAAGCAAATCTTAATGGATATTCATCTTTAGATGCAAATAAAGGATTAATAAAATTTAAAAATTTATCTTCATTGCCTTTGATAAATTTTAACTCACCCACTAAAATATCACAAACAGCCCAATTATCAATTAAAGGTAAAAAGTTAGTTATTAAATTTAATTTTTCTTCATAACTTGCTTTAGTATTACCAATGATAATTGCTTTTAGCATTACATCTTCAAAATATTTGTTATCTATATTATTTAAAAGATAAGAGTAGTCATATTCTTTTAATAATTTTTTAGCAATATTTCTTAAAATAGGTATTTTAACTCCTAATATTTCATATTTAGTTTGACATATTTTTTCTTGGAATGTTTTATACTTTTGATCTATATAAGGATTAAGTAAATTTAAAGTATTCATAAGACCACCTAAAGATATTATAAATTAAATTGAATAGAAAAAGATAGACTTTTGTGTTCTTTTTTAGGTTAATTGCATACATTAAATTAGGGAGTGATAAATTTGTCTAATTTTAGAGAAATTGTAACTAAAGCGGTTATTGGTAAAGCAAAGAAAACTAGTGGTAATACATTTACTTTAGAAACAGAAGAGAGACCTAATACAGTTTTAGGTTGTTGGGTTATTAACAATAATTTTAATGGCACAAATAATAATGGTAGTGTGCTAATTAATGGTACATTTGATGTCAATGTTTGGTATTCCTATGATAATGATACAAAAACAGCCGTTAGTACCAAAAGATATTCTTATACTGATAAAATGAATGTGCCACTTAAAAATGATACAGTCTTAGATAATAATTCAGAAATTATTGTAAGAAGTTTAAAACAACCAACTGTAACGGATGTTAAAATTAAAAATGGTCTAGTTGAACTTAATATTGAAAAAGAACTAGGAGTTGAAATTGTTGGTAATACTAAAGTTAAAATATCTGTTGAAGATTTAGATGATGATTATGAAGAATTAGTTGATGATAATGAAATAGACGTGGAAGTCGATAAAATTAATGAAGACTATTTAGAAACTGAAGTAGTCGAAGAAGAAAAATAAGTGTCAACGAAAAATTGTTGACACTCTTTATGTGTTATGATATATTATTAGTAGTAAAAAAGGAGGCAAAGTATGGCAGTTAAATTAAGATTAAAAAGAATGGGAGCAAAACAAAAACCATTTTATAGAATAGTAGCAGCTGATTCACGCTTTCCAAGAGATGGCCGTTTTATTGAAACAGTAGGAACTTATGATCCAATTAAAGGGGCAGATAAAGTAACTATTGATGAAGAAAAAACTTTAAAATGGTTAAATAATGGGGCTGAACCAACTGATACAGTAAAAAATATTTTATCACATGCTGGTATTATGGCCAAATATGCTGATAGTAAAAAGAAAAAGAATAAATAGTAAAAGAAGGTATTAAATAATGAATGTTGTAGAGTTTGCAGAATATTTAGTAAAAGGTATTGTAAAAGATCCAGAACTTATTAAAGTATCTGAATTTCAAGCTGATGATGATATAACAATTTTAGAAATATTAGTACCAGAAGATGATATGGGGAGAGTTATTGGCAAAAACGGTAAAATGTCAACATCTATTAGAACTTTAATTCAAGCTTTTGCCGCTGTTAATAATTTGCAAAAAGTAAAAATTAATATTGATTCGTTTTAAGAAATAGATTCTATTTCTTTTTTTGCATTTTAGGAGGTTTTTATGATATACATACCAGAGGTCTGTGGTACTTGTAATGGTGCCAACAAAGCATTAGAGTTAGTTTATGAAATATATGAAAGAGAACAAGCAAAAGATAATCCCAAACAAATATATATTTATAAAGAAATATTACATAATGAAGATGTTATCAGAGAATTAGATGAATTAGGTATTATTACTACTCTTAATTTAAAAGATGTTACAAGTGATGATATTTTAATTATTAGAGCCCATGGAGAAGGAAAAGATACATATGATTATTTAGATAAAAATAACATTGAATATTATGATGCAACTTGTCCTAAAGTTAAAAAAATTCATGATGAGGTTTATCAAAAATTTAATGATGGCTATGAAATATTTATTATTGGTGATAAGCTTCATCCTGAGGTAATTGGTACTAATGGTTGGTGTCAAAATAAGGGTGTTATTTTAGATAATGAAGTTTCTGTAGTAGATATCAAAAATACTAATAAAAAAATATTTGTTACTTGTCAAACCACAGTTAATCCCGATACTTTTAAAAGAGTATTAAGTTTACTTGAAAATAAATTTGGTAAAAGTAATATAGAAGTTTATGATGCGACATGTAAGGCAGTATCAAATATTTTAGAAAGTAGTAAAAAGTTAGCGCAAAAATGTGATTTAATGTTTGTAATTGGCGGTGCCAATTCTAGTAATACAGAAAATATTAGATCATCTTTAGCATTACTCACTCAAACTTATAAATTTTCTAATCTAAAAGAGTTTACTAATTTTGTGATGTGTAATGATATAACTAGTAAAATGAATATTGGTATTACTGGTGGTTCCTCAACACCTTTAAAAGAAGTATATAATTATAAATATATTTTAGCATTTTTAATCTTTTATAAAGAACATTTACAAGTACTAAAAGAAGGTCAAGTTGATATTAATAATAATTTAATAGATGATAGTGATAATGTTATAGTTCAAGATTTAATTCATCATTTTCAAGATTTAAATCAAGATGGTAAATATATAAGAGGTATTTTAATTGCTTTGGGTTATGTTTTAGCTACGAATAAAGATGATCATAATTATTTAAATTTATCTTATGCTTATGAAATGTTTCAAACCGCTATTTTAATTCATGATGATATTATAGATAATGCTAAAATGAGAAGAGGAAAAGAAACTATTCCAAGAAGAATATGCAAAGATTATTTAAATTTAAGTAATGATAAAATATATTTTAATGATGTTTTAAAACTAGCTAATTCTCTTGCTATTTGTTCTGGTGATTTTGGCTTTTATGAAGCCAATAAATTAATTGTTAAAAGTTATCATGATAATCCTAATCTAGCTAGTGTTTTAGAAATATTTAATGATATAGTTATTAAAACTATTAAAGGTGAAATAATTGATGTAGCATTGCCTTTTTTAGGCAAATATGATTTAAAAAAAGTAGAAGAAGAAGATATTTTAAATATTTATCATTTAAAAACTAGTTATTATACAATTATTGGTCCATTTGCCTTAGGTTATGCTTTGGGTGGCAAGCAAATAGATGATAAACTATTTAGTATACTAGATAAAATAGGAGTATCTTTTCAAATAAAGGATGATATTCTAGGTATATTTAGTGAATCTAATAAATTAGGTAAATCAACTACCTCTGATATTTCGGAATTTAAACAAACCATTTTATATTCACATATTTTGAGTACTCCATATAAAAACGAATTTTTAAAAATTTATGGTAATAGATATATTTCAGATAGTGATGATGCTAAAGTTAAAAATTTACTTATTAAAAGTGGTAGTTTAGACTATGCTAATTCTTATTTAGAAGATTTATATAGTGATACTTTAGTTGAAATAGATGAAATAGATTTGGATGAGACATCTAAAGATTTATTAAAGGGTTTATTAATGTATTTAAATGAAAGGGAAAAATAATGAAGAAAGGTAAGAAAAAAAATAATAAATTAATTTATATTATAATAACTATTGTTGTATTTTTATTAGGAGTTATCTTAGGTGTTGTGTTAGATAGAAGTGTATTTCATAAAGAAACAAATGATGATAATAAAATTATTATCAGTGAGCCAATTGTAAAAGAGTATATGTCATTTGTAAATAATAAAGTATATTTATATAATTTAAATGAAGTCAAACTTAAAGATAGTACTACTTTAAAAGATTTTATTAGTAATTATAAAGATATTGATAATTTATTTAATGATTTAGGTAAACATATAAAAGAAATAAAGAAATTATATGATGGTGGTACAACTATTTATGAAGTAAAAGATAATGATGATTTATTTAATGATAAATTAACCATTATTAAATGTAATACCGAAGCTGGTAATAGAGATATTTATTTTGCTCAAAATATAAATACTACCGAGGCATTTAAAAAAGGTGCATGTGGTAAAAGTTATCAAAATAGTACAACTTTTACTAAAGATTATACAATAGATAAAATTAAATTATTAGATGAAGATAAAGATAATGATAAATATACTTTGGAACTTACTATAAGTGATGAAAAGAATAAAACTACTATAAAAAGAGTAGTAGATAAACAAAGTAAAGATATTTTAAAAGAAGGTAAAAAATATACTTTTCATTTTGAAAATAAATATAAAGAATTAATAACTGATGATATAGATTATATTTTTACTAATTTTACATTAAAAGGTGTTGTGCCTTATGGCAAATAAAAAAAAGCAAAATAATTGCTTTTTTTTATTATGTAGCGATCGAGAGATAGCTACGGATAAAACCACGCGCTATGCGCGTGAGAACCAAAGAGCAAGAG